>JAPOZF010000702.1 GCA_026706165.1 Gemmatimonadota bacterium | reverse complement strand
GCATCGGGCTCGTCGAGAAGGAAAACCGAGCCCTCCCGCGTATTGAGAAACGTGAGCAGCATCAATACCTGTTGGAATCCGCTGCCCGCGCTGGCGATGTCAAATGGTTGACCCCCCTGGGTCATTGTGTACTCGGCGCGTATGTACGGTCCGCTGGCGTCAGGGGGCAGCAGTTCGTAGCCAAAGAGCTTCCCGATGGAATCCTGGAGTGCGGTCCAGGCGGCATCATTCAGGTTCGCGGTGACGAGCAGGTTTCGCAGCACTTCCCCGGGACGACTGAGACCAAGGATTTGCTCCACAGCAGCAGGCTGCAAGAGCCGCTCGTTTGTCTCCAATCCGGTCATGGGAGGGACGTAGACCACCCCGAGATCCAGTTCTCGCAGTGTATCCGCCGACACTTCCGCCCTGGGTCGAACGTAGATCTGCTCTGTACTGTCGGCGACGAGCTCCATCGTCACGGACCAGCCCGCGTTGTGCCGAATCTCGATCTCGATCTGCCCCCCGTATTGGCGGTCCTTCCACATCAGGTCAAAGCTCCGAAGGGGAACCGCGGAGAACGCCTGACGGGCGATGGGCGCCCGGGTGTAACCTTGCCGGGAATTGAAATCGTTGAGCTCGCGCCACCGCCGCAGAGCGAGCGACCAGGAAGCGATGGCCTGAAGCACCGTCGTCTTGCCGGTATTGTTCGGACCGGCCAGGACCACGTGTCCCGGCAGACGGAACTCCACCTCACCGAAGCGCTTGAAACCGCGTATGCGGACGGTGTGGATCACGCACCAGCCTCAGGGAGCGACTTGACCACCATCAACTCGTTCTCGCCTTTTTTCCTTTGCTGCCACTTCTGCTTCCCCTCCTTGTGTTTCTAATATGCAACTGCAATGGCACAATGGTACGGGTGACGGCCGCCCTTACCCACTTGTACCGTTAAGTTACGGCGACATGATGCAAGCCGCAGACCCCGATCTCCTCGTCGTACACGACAACGGATCCACTGTGCTTCCTGCATACTCCCCACCCGGTAGCCTTCTTTGACCACCGTGCCTGCGAACCTCTCCAGCACCTCCCTACCCTGGTACCAGCGGGTCCGTCAGTCCTGCCCCGAGGGAAACGCGACATCTGAGTGCATCGACGCCGCCCTCCGGCGGCAGGCGGGCAGGACCCCGGACAGGGCCATCCTCGTCGATGAGAGCCGCTACCTGACCTGCGGGGAGCTGAGCTCCCGCATCGAGGCACGCGCGGCCGCCCTGCAGAAGCGTTCCCGGGGCCGACCCCGGCAGCAGGGTATCGGCGTCCTGCTGGAGAACGACGCCGAGAAGGTCGTCACCTACTTCTCGGCGTCCTGCTGGAGAACGACGCCGAGAAGGTCGTCACCTACTTCGCCTGTCTGAATGCCGGGCTCCCCTACGTCCCCCTCGAACCGTACTCGCCCGCGATCCTTGAGCAGGTTCTGGCGCGCGCTTCCCTCGGTGTGCTGGTGACCTCCCGGCGGTTCGCCCCGGTCCTGGCTGCCTCTCTCCCGGAAGACCTGCCCAGGATCTGGATCGGAGAGGAATCGCCCCCGGAAAGCCCTGCTGAACCATTTCCCGAGCCCGACCCGCTGCGAATCGCCCACCTCGCCTTTACCTCAGGCACGCGGACGGGTATCCCCCGAATGGTCGCCACCGATCACGTGGGGTCGATGCTCTCGCACGCCTGGCGCTGCCGGCTCTGGCCGTTCGACCCGGCGAGGGACGTGGTGGGCTGCAACATCTTCGGCATCTGGGACGTGGTCCCGGCGCTGTGCCGGGGCGTTCCGGCGGTGCTGATCCGCGACGAGACCATGCGGGACCCGTTCGCCCTGGCCTCCGCCATCGTCCGCTTCGGTATCACGCGGATCATGATGACCCCGACCTTGCTGGGCGCCTGCCTGGACTGCGGCGAAGGCATCGAAGCGCTGCGGCGCCTGCGGCTGCTCGTCCTCTGCGGCGAGACCGCGGCGCCGGCCATCGTGCAGGGCGCCTGGGAAGCCCTGCCCGGGGTGCGCGTTGCCAATCTCTACTCGACGGCGGAATGCCACGATATCGCCGGGGGCGTGCTCATGCCCGGCAAAGCGGTCACCTGCGGGGTGGTCGCCGACTTCGCGGAGGTGCACCTGTGCCACCCGGACGACCCCCATCGCCTCGTGGAGGTGGGCAGCCCGGGCAGGGTCCTGGTGGGAGGCAGCGCCCTGGCGCGGGCAGTCCACAGCGCTGACGGGGGCGAAGGCGGTTTTGTCGAGGTGGATCTGCCCGCTCCGGGCGGGGGCTGCCGCCGTACCCGGGTCTGGGATACCGGAGACCTCGGGGTGTTCCATCCCGGGGGCGAGCTCGAGATCCTGGGGCGCTGCGACAGCGGCCTCAAGATCCGCGGTTCCTGGGTGGAGCCCGGGGAGATCGAGGGGGCCCTCGAGCAGCACCCGCTCGTCCGGCGGGCCTGCGTCACGGCGGAGACCGACCCTCGGGGCCAGACGGAGCTGGTGGCTTACGTCGTCCCTGGGCAGGAGGGCCAGCACGCAGCAACGCTTGCCGGCCGGCTGCGGGATTTCGCCGCTTCCCGGCTGCCGCGGCAAAGCGTGCCGGGGAGGTTTGTCCCTGTCGACGAGCTGCCTCTCCTGCCTTCGGGGAAGGTAGACCGGCGGCGGTTGCGGCTGGCGGAACCGGCCTTGGCAGTATCTCGGGTGGAAGCGAGTTCAGAGCCGGGCGATCTGCGGGAGCAGGTGCTCGCCGCTTTCCGGGAAACCCTCGACGATCCGGCGATCGGTCTGGGGGACGACTTCGAGACCAGCGGCGGCCACTCCCTCAGGGCGATCCGGCTCTGCGGGATACTGCACGGCGCGACCGGGCGGCGCGTGGCGGTCGGCGACCTCTACCGGCACCCCACTCCGTCAGGCTTGACCCGCTTCCTGCGGGAACAGAAAGGGCTTCACCGCCCTCCCAAGTGGAGCCCGCCCGAGCTGGAGATAGACACTCCCGCTCCGGAGCTCCCGGAACCGCGGATTCCTCCGCGGACCGTCCTGGTGACCGGGGCGACCGGCTTCCTTGGGGCGGCCCTGGTCGAGACACTGCTTCGGGGGACTTCGGTAAAAGTGGTGGCACTGGTCCGCGCCGGGGACATCCGCGGCGCGCGAAGGCGCCTGGAAGAGGCGCTGGGGCAGCATGGGGGTGCCGGCCTGCTCCGGCGGAACCCGGATTCGGGCTCGCAGGAAATCACGGGGGATCACGGGAGTGCCGAGCCCGGATCGGCTGGCAGTGGAGGGGGTGCGGAGCATCTACAGGAAATCCAGGAGGACATACCGAAAGCCGGGTCCGT
>JAPOZF010000407.1 GCA_026706165.1 Gemmatimonadota bacterium | reverse complement strand
GGTCGCCAGCCGCAGCGGGGAGGGGCCGAACGACGCGGGGCTGTCGCGTTATCACATCATGCGCGAGATCGACCGCAGCCTTGCCCGCCTCCAGACCGATCACATCGACATCTACATCCTGCACGTGTACGACGAGGGGACGCCCCTCGAGGAGACGCTGCGCGCCCTCGACGACGTGATGCGCGCTGGCAAGACGCGCTACGTGGGGGTCTCCAACTTCCAGGCCTGGCAGGTGCTCAAGGCGCTGTGGACGCAGGACCGCCTAGGGCTCGATCCCCTGATCTGCATCCAGAACCCCTACAACCTCCTCAACCGCGAGCTGGAGGGGGAGATGTGGCCGGCGCAGCGGGACCAGGGGTTCGGGGTGATGACCTACAGCCCCCTCGGGGTGGGCCTGCTTTCCGGCGTGTATACCCCGGGAGAGCCCCCGCCGGAGGGCACCCTCTACGCCAGGGGCCGCGCCGGCGACCTGGAGAAGGATCTGAACGAGGGGCGCCGGACCCTGGAGATCCTGAGGGAGATCGCCGGCGCCCACGGCCGCACCGTGGCGCAGACGGCGATCAACTGGGTGCTCTCCCACCCGGAGGTGACGGCCGCCATAACCGGGGGCGACACCGTTGCCCACATGGAGGAGAACGCCGGCGCCGTGGGCTGGTCGATCACCCCGGAGGACCGGGCGCGACTCGACGAGGCCTCGGCCGGGCAGGACCGCGCCCTGGACTGAGCGTACGGGGCCTGCTCCCGGCGAGATCATCGCCGGATAGCAGGATCGTAAAGGCCAGCCGGCTCGGCGCGTGCCAAAGCTTAGCCTGAGAGCACTAAGGTGACGAACAGAAGCTGCTGATCGCAGCTGGGAACGGCTCACAAAAAAAATCCGGTTCAGAAAAAACGGACAGCCCCTGTCCTCTTGGAGCGTATCTTCCTCGACTGAGGATGTACCATGCCATATCAGATACGATCCATGACGTATCGCCGAAACACAGCCACATAAATAAAAACTATAGTTCTCGCCGCCGTCTTTTTGGGTAATTTCAGCCTCGGTTTCTCGCTACCCCAAGGCAGCCATGCTTCTCCCCCGCCGACGGACAGCATGCATTTCTGCGCCTTCTTCAAAGGGCCCCTTGATGAGCCCCTTACGCATCACAGTGCTAGCGGTGTCCCTGTGGGCCTCCGGCACCACGCCGGCGACCGTAGCCGGTAGCGACGAAGGGGACCGCTGGCCTTCGGCTGAACACCCGGTGGGCGAATCCGACGTGGCCGCCCGCATGGCCGCGACGCGTTTCGTGGAGGAGCATCTGCGCACGCCGCCCGAGTCCGTGCGCGCCCATCCCGCGGCCGCCGACTTCCCCGGGTCGGTCCCGGCCGATGCCCCGCGGATCACGCGCACCCTCGCCATAGACGCCACCGAACCTGTCGGGCACGCCACGAGCCCCTGGTCCCAGCCGCAAAGGCTTCGCCAACACTCCACTGGCCTCTACGCCGCGCCGGGCGAGCTAGTCACGGTAACCATGCCGGCCGCGGTCGCCGCGGCTGGCGGCCTCTTCGTTCGCGTGGGCGCCCACCGGGAAGACATCTCGCCCCGCGAAGAATGGACGCGCATGCCGGTCATCAGCCGCCGCTTCCCCGTCTCCTCGGCCATAACCCTCGTCGCCAACGCCTTCGGCGGGCTGATCTACATCGAAGTCCCGGTCGGAGCCAACCTCGGGGAGATCGCCGTCACAATCGAAGGTGCCGTGGCGGCGCCCCTCTTCGTGTTGGGCGAGACGGATGCAGCCGCCTGGCGCAACGAGATCCGCCATGCGCCCGCGCCGTGGGCGGAGATCGCCGGGCGGAACATGATCGTCACTACGGTCGCGAGCGAAGTGCGCGGCCTCGACGACCCGGCTGCCGTGGCGGAGACATGGGACCGCGTGCTCGATCTGAACGCGGAACTGGCCGCTTGGCCCTCGCTCGCACGCCTGAGGCGGGAGCGATTCCTCGTCGACCGGCAGATCAGTCGCGGGTACATGATTGCCGGTTACCCCATCATGGCCCATCTGGACCAGCAGGCCAACGTCCTGGACGTGGAGCACCTGCGCACGGAGGGGAACTGGGGGATGTTCCACGAGGTGGGCCACAATCACCAGAGCGGGGACTGGACGTTCGACGGCACCATCGAGGTCACCGTCAACCTGTTCACGCTGTACGCCTACGAGTTCCTGTGCGGTATTCCGGTGGCCAGTGCCTATCACCAATGGGCCGGGGACCACACCCGGGCGAAGATAGAGCGCTACGACTTCGAGAACCCGGACTTCGCGTTGTGGAAGCGCGAGCATGCACTGGCCCTTCTCATGTACGTGCAGCTACAGGAGGCGTTCGGCTGGGACGCCTACCGGCAGGTGTTCGCCACCTACCGCGCCCTGCGGGACGCCGAGCGCCCGAAGAGCGACGATGAGAAGCGGGACCAATGGCTGGTGCGCTTCTCGCGGCAGGTGGGCCGCGACCTCGGCCCTTTCTTCGAGGCGTGGGGCGTGCCGACGTCGCAGGCCGCGCGGGCGTCTATAGCCGACCTGCCCGTTTGGCTCCCGCCCGGTACCCCTTCCAAGCTGGAGATCATCTCCGGCGACGGGCAGCAGGGCGCGCCTGGGGAGGCCCTGGCCCAGCCCCTGGTGGTGGAAGTGCGCGATCAGTTCGGCCATCTCCTGCCGGAGGCCGCCGTCGCCTTCACCGTCACCGCCGGGGAGGGACGGCTCAGCGGCCACTTCACGGTGGAGCACACAACCACCGATACTGACGGCCGGGCGGAGTTGACCCTTACCCTCGGTCCCCACCCTGGCCCGAACAGGGTGGAGGTGTCCCTCGGCGGGCATGAGTTGGCGGTGTTTGCCGCACAGGGGGTGGGAACGGCCGTGGGGGAGCTGGAGGGCGACTACCGGACCTGGCATCTGCCCACGGCGGCGACCGCGCGTCTGGGCAAGGGCGCGATCGGGCAAGGAGACCGGGCCGTGGCCCTGTCGGCGGACGGGCGATGTCTGGCCGTCGCCAGCGCCATCGGCGTGTGGCTGTACGAGGCGGCCACATCCCGGGCGCAGGCCTTGTTGCCGACGGAGAGTGCGGTCCATTCGGTGTCGTTCTCCCTCGGCGGTACCCTGGCGGCGGGACTCGACAACGGCCGAGTCGAGTTGTGGGAGGTGGAGAGCGGGGAGCGGGTCGGCAAGCTGAGGCATGCCAATTGGGGGCAGGTCTCCTCGGTGGCCTTTTCGCGGGATGGCGCAACCTTGGCAACCGGGTCGTGGGACCAAGTCATCAAGGTGTGGGACGTAGAGACCCGGCGGGTTGCCGGCACCTGGGAGGTGCCGCGGG
>JAPOZF010000248.1 GCA_026706165.1 Gemmatimonadota bacterium | reverse complement strand
CTCGATTTCCTCGAAGCGGTGGCTGTCGACGACGCGGCCCCCAGCATTGAGAAACTCCAGATCGAGGTCAACGGTTCCCGGCGGCAACCACAGACGCACCATCCAAATCGTTTTCGGCAAAGACAGCCAGCCGCGGGTGTCGGCCGCCTCGACCGAAGATCCGAGGAGGTTGAATACCGTCCCCAGGACCGAGCTCTCCTCTTCTAGCTTCTTGTCGGGCACGTATTTGGCAAGGCCCCGAGCAACGGTTCGCAGCAGCACCGTCCCCTCCTTCTCCGCAAAACTCTCGATGGCGATGGCGTCCAGGTCCTCCATGAGCACTCCCTGAACCCTGTTGCCGGCCCCCGACAGCCTCACCCCGGCGACCTGCGAGCGCACCGGCTCGTACTCCGGCAGGGCGACGCGCAGCCAGTAATCGACCTTGTGGTAGCGGGCCCGGGGGTGATGGTAGCGATGCACGGCCTTTTCCGAAACCTCCCAGACCTTCCCGTCATCCTCCTCGAGGATCGGAATCGAAATCTCGCGCTGCCGCTTGCGGGCGATGAACCCGCTTTCGGCGAACACGATGACCTCGACCCCCTGCGGCTGCGCCAGATCGCCCGGCTGCAGGTGAAAGCGCTCGCTGTACTCCTCTACGTCCTCCTCGTACCCCAGCGCCGCGGCCAGCCCGGTGATGTCCCGCTGCAGCGCGGTGGGGGTCTTCATCCCGAACGTCTCGCGGTAGGCGCGGTACCCCTTGAGGGCGTCCTTGTACGAGATGTAGGCGTCGTTCCACTCCCCTTCCGCCTCGTACAGGAGACCGGTCAGGTACTGCAGGAAGGCGTCGTTCCGGTAGGTCAGCTCGTACTCGGCCTCGGCGGCGAAGTCCCGCAGCCTGAGATTGGCCTTGCGGCACTCGACCAGGGCGTTCTCCGTGTTTCCGAGGTACAGGCTGTTGAGGGCGCGGTAGTAATGGATGAGGGCGCGCTCGTACTCCTCGCCGCTGTAGGCGCGGACCGCGTCGTTGGTCAGGAACGCTCCCACCTCCCGGACCACCGAACGGGTGAAATGCTTGTCGATCAGCCGTTCCGCCTTTTCGAACTGCCGGTCCGATGCTTCGTATTTTCCCTGGTAGTGGAGGATGAGCCCGCGCTCCAGCCGGTACAGGAGCATGTCGGTGTCCCCGACCGGTTTGTTCAGCTTGTCCAGGGCCCCCTCGTAGTCGCCCCTTTCCAGCCGCTTCAGGGGGGACTTCATGAAGCCGGAATAGGCCGCGCCGCAACCGGTCTCGAGGAGGGCGGCGAAACAGATTGCCAGCGCGTAGAGGCGAGCGGTTCTCTTCGGAGTCAAGGTTCGATCTTCACGGTCCCGAGTGGAGCCGGGCCGTACCCGGTCGCTGCTTCAGTAGGATGCCCCTTCCGCCGCAGATGTTCCCGCAGCGGGGCCCGGTGGAACCGCCCGGCGGCATGGCGCTGCTTCCGTCCAGGAGGTTCCCTCTGCTTGCAGGGGGTCATTGCGGCGCGTAACATTGCCGCTTTCCGCGGCCAGCGCAATCAACCGGGCCATGCCCCAGTCACCCCCCATCAACGCTGTCGTCGTCGGCTTCGGAGTCTCCGGACGGCAGTTCCACTGCTACCTGATCGGCCTCGTCCCGGAGCTCAACCTCTACGGCGTGATCAGCCGCCGCCCCGAGGCGGACCCCGGGATCGAGAAGCTCGGAGCCCGCCGCTTCCCCCGTCTCGAGGAAGCCCTCGCCGACGAGCGGGTCGACCTCGTGGTGCTGGCGACCCCGAACGACCTCCACGCCCCGCAGGCGCTGGCGGCGCTGGCCGCCGGCAAGCACGTCGTCACCGACAAGCCGATGGCCCTCGACACCGGGGAGGCGCAGAGCATGATCGCGGCCGCCGGACGCAGCGGCCGGCTCCTGACCTGCTTTCAGAACCGGCGCTGGGACGGGGACTTCCTCACCGTGCGGAAAGCGCTCGCGGAAGGAGCGGTCGGGGAGCTGGTCTCGCTCGAAACTTCCTGGAACGACCCTAGGAAACCCCGCACCTGGCGCAGCGAGGCCGCCCGGGGAGGCGGCCGCTGGATCGACCTCGGCTCCCATCTCGTCGACCAGGCCCTGCTGCTGGCCGGCGCCCCGGTCGAGCGGGTGTACGCCCAGTTCCGCTCGGGAGTCCACGACAACGACGTCGAGGACCACGCCATCTGCCTGCTGACCTTCGCCAACGGGGTGCTGGCGCAGGTTACCACCTCCTCGGTCGCCCGGGTGCCGAAACGGCGCTGGTTCCTCGCCGGCACCTCCGGCACCCTCATCCAGCGCGGCTTCGACCCCCAGGAAGAGGCGATGAAGGCCGGCGACATCGACGCCGCCCGACCCTCGCCCCGGGACGGGGCCAGGCTCTTCCGCGACTGCGGCGGCGAGACCCGGCAGACCGCGGTCGAGCCGGTTCCCGGCCGCTGGCGCAGCTATTACGAGAACGTCGCGGCGGCCCTGCTCGGTCGGGAGGAACCCGCGGTCACCTGCGAAAGCGTCTGCGAAGTGGTTCGCGTCCTCGAAGCCGCGGCGGAATCCGCGGCCCGGGGAGAGGCCGTCACCCTTTCCTGAGAGGCCGGGTTGCGGCGCCGGGAGGACGGCTGGGAGGAGACGCGGTTCGAGGTCCGCAGCCGCGACTCGCCGCTGCCGCTGGAGGAGTACCGGCGGCTGCCGAAGTTTCCCGTCACCCTCGTCCTCGACAACCTGCGCAGCGCCTTCAACGTCGGCTCGATCTTCCGCACCGCCGACACCGCCCGCATCGAGCGCGTCATCACCTGCGGCTACACCGCCCACCCGCCTCACCCGAGGCTGGAGAAAACCGCGCTGGGCACCCTCGGCTACGTCGAGACGTCGCACCGCGGCTCGGCGCTGCTGGCGGTCGAGGAGCTGCGCCGGACGGGAACCCCGGTCTGGGCCCTCGAGACGACGTCCCGGAGCCGGAAGCACACCTCGGTGAACTACCCCCGACCGGTCGCCCTTGTGCTCGGCAACGAGGTCCTCGGCGTCGGCGACGAGGTGCTGCGCGCCTGCGACGAGCTGGTCGAGATACCGGTGTTCGGCTTCAAGAACTCCCTCAACGTCGCCAGCGCCTGCGCGGTGGTGCTGTTCGAGATCCTGAGACAGTGGGAGGAGCTTTCCTGAGCCGGGGGGCGGAACCCCGGAATGCGGACCGGGCTCCCGGGAAATCCAGCCTGCCCCGATTCCCTAGCGCAGTGCACAAAATAGCACCATATTCCTTTGTATCCCAGGTCGCCTGACCGGAGACCCAGCAATCCCGGACCTGCCTCGTCGATCGCGACCGGTGCAGAACGGACAGGCCAGGGCTAT
>JAPOZF010000627.1 GCA_026706165.1 Gemmatimonadota bacterium | reverse complement strand
TCCCTCTCGTCCCCCGCGCCGCCTTCGAAAACGGCGCAGTTCCTTCCGGCGTGGGCGGCGCTGTAGATGACGCGCCCGGAAGCGTCGACTATCCGGGGAGCCAGACATGGGCTCAGGCCGGTGCCTCTGGCATCGACCACGAGCCCGGTGTGCGACTCGGACCGGGTGAAGAGGAGGAGGGAATCCGCCGCGGGAAGCTCTCCCGGCGGCGGCAGCGCCACCGGCACATCCGGCAGGACGGCGGCGGAGAACCGCCCCCTGAGTTCGAGCTTCAGCGCCAGACGGTAGAGGCCGGCGCGTTCCTGACGGCTGTCGAGATCGACGCGGGCGGCCTCGATCAGCGCCTCGAGCTCCATGCGCACGCCGTCGTCGGCGAGCGCCGCGGTTCCCACCTTGGTCCGGGAATCCAGAGGGACTTCCCGGGCGATGACGGCGAGGTTGCGACAGGCCGTCTCCCGGGCAGCCCTGAATGCCGCCAGGCGGCGCCGGGCGGCATTGGCATCCGCCGGCGCTGCCGCCTCGCCGAACACGGTCAGGGTACCGTTCGTCCAGTCCACTCTGCCTTTGATCACCCTCCCGTCCGACAATGCCGACACGGTTTCGGTGTACTGCTGGGCACTGACGGTCCAGGCGCAGGCAAGCAGCGAGACCACCACGAGCCAGGAGGAGCTGCGCAAGGGCAGCGCCGGCGGGATGGATTTCTTGCCGGATGACTGGATCATGTAACGCGGGAAGCAGGGCGGAGCGGCTCTGTAAGCCGAGTTCTGTCCGCGCCTTTCGACGCGGGGCGATCATTCATCTTGGGCGGCGGTTACCCGCAACCTCCTTGCGGCCTACCCGGGAGTCGAACGAGGCGGACCACCTCTTCTCCCCTATTCGGCCTTGCTCCGGAAGAGGTTTGCCATGCCGTTTCCGTCGCCGGAAACGCGGTGAGCTCTTACCTCACCATTTCACCCTTACCCGCCGAACGGCGCGGGCGGTATCCTTTCTGTTGCACTTTCTGTGAGGTCGCCCTCCCTGGGAGTTACCCAGCAACCTGTCCTTTGGAGCTCGGACTTTCCTCACTCACCCACCGCGTTAACCGACGGTGGGCGGCGCGATCGCCCGAGCCGCTCCGCCCGAGTCGGGAAGCATCACCAACGATCGCTACCGCGTCTTGCAGCCGCCTCGGGTGATGCAGAGGTTCGGTCAACAGCGCCAGCGCTGCAGTATGGTTTCGCTACGAGCTGCTGTCGTCCCAGACGAGAATCGCGCCGCAGTTCTCGCAGTGGAGAACCCGCTCGTTGCGCCGGACGTTGTTTCTCTGCTGCGGGGGCAACTGGCGGAAGCAGGCGCCGCACGATTCCTTGCGCACCGCGGCAACGCGCGCGCCGCGGGTACTGCGACTGCGTTCGTAGCTCTGCAGAAGACTCTGGTCGAGGCCGCGAGTCTCCTGTTCGCGGCGGGAGTAAACGCCGTCGACCTCGCCCTGCAGGGAGTCGAGCTTTTCCTGAAGCTCGTCGATTCTCGCCTGCTGCTCGCCGACGATCTGCTCCACGTCATTCTCCTCGATGCCGATCTGCTCGCGCAGGAACTCCGACTCCTCGATCGCCTGCAGGATGTGCGTTTCGCAATCGGAGATCCTGGTCTTGCAGGCTTCGATCTCCATCTGCAGGGCATCGTACTCCCTGTTGTTGGTGACCTCGGAGAACCGCTCCTCCTGTTTCTTGAGCTGGTCCCTGGCCACCTCGAGCTCGCGCTCGTAGTGGCGCTGCTGCGATTCGAGCTCGGCGACCCGCGCGCTCTTCTCGTCCAACCCTTTGCGGGCTGCCTCGATGTCGTTCTTCCGCCGCGTGATCTCTTCCGGGTACTTGCTCTTGACTTCCTCGAGCGTTCGCAGCTCCTCGTCGACGTCTTGGATCTTCAACAGCCGCAGCAGATCGTCTTTCATGTTCGATCCTGTCTCTCGGTCACCGCTTACAGGTGGGAACCCAGGCCGCGATCCGCAACGCAGGTCGTCGCAAAAAAAGAAAGTGCACCCGAGAGCGCACTTTCTGGCGTTCGAACAGCAGGTTTCCCGACCCCTTCATCACAGGTAAAACTTACCCGCTTTCGACAGTCGGTCAACCCGGTTGCGGTCGCGGAAGCAGGCCATCCCTCCTGCGTCAAAGCAACTGCCTGGCGGCCTCCGCCACGTGCCGGTCCGTGAGGCCGTACTTTCGCAGCAGATCGTCGTTTGCAGCCGATTCCCCGAAACAGTCCGGTATGCCGACCCGCTTCAACGGGGTGGGAAGGTGCTCCGAGAGCACCTCGGCGACCGCGCCGCCGAGGCCGCCGATAACCGAGTGATCCTCGGCGGTGACCACGTGTCCGGTCTTTCCCGCCGCTTCGACGATGGCGTCGGCATCGAGAGGCTTGAGCGTCGGCACGTGGAGGACATGGGCGGATACTCCTTCCCCGGCCAGCAGGTCGGCGGCGGCCAGGGCGCGCGCCGTCTGCGCTCCCGTGGCCATGATGGTCACGTCCGAACCTTCGCGCACCGTGCAGGTCTCGCCGATGCGGAACCTGTGGCCGTCGCCGAATATCACCGGCTCCGGATCGCGCGTCAGGCGCACGTACACCGGACCCTCCCAGGCGGTCGCCGCCAGCATGCAGAGTCTCACCTCGACCCCGTCGGCCGGGGCGAGAACGGTCATGTTCGGCATCGCCCGCATGACGGCGATGTCGGAGACCTCCTGGTGGGTCTTGCCGGTTTTTCCGGTGAGGAGCCCGGTATAGGCGGCCCCGATCTTGACGTTGAGGGAGGGCTGGGCGACGACCACCCGCAGCTGGTCGAGGTCGCGGTTGACGAGGAAGCAGGCGAAGCTGCTCAACCACGGCACGAGGCCGCAGGTAGCCATGCCGGCGGCCACCCCCATCATGTTCTGCTCGGCGATGCCCATTTCGAGAAATCGCTGCGGTCTTTCCCGGGAGACCTTGTCGGCCTTCGTCGAGTTGGCCAGGTCGCCGTCGAGGACGTATACGTCGGGGTTGGCGTCGATCAGCTCGATGAGGGTGTCGCCGAAAACGTCGCGCTGGGCCAGCAGCCGGCCGCTTGCGGTGAGGTTCACAGGGCGGCCTCCTGGGCGGCCAGTTCCTCGCGAGCCACCCGCAGGTCCTCGTCGGTTACCGGCTTGCTGTGCCAGTTGAAGTCGTTCTCCATGTACGAGATCCCCTTGCCTTTGACAGTGCGCGCAACGATCAGGCTCGGACGCCCCCGGTTTTCGCTTGCCCAGGCGCAGGCTCGCAGTATGTCGCGGAAGTCGTGGCCGTCGATCCCGGTGACTGCCCAGCCGAACGCCTCCCACTTGGCGCGCGGGTTTTCCTGGG
>JAPOZF010000287.1 GCA_026706165.1 Gemmatimonadota bacterium | reverse complement strand
GTATCAGGTTGCGGTCCAGCGCGGTTTGCACCCAGGCCTCCGCGTTGGCGGGATCGGGTCGCAGCAGCGGGATTTCCTGCGCCGGTCCGGCGAGGTCGACGACCGACTCGCCGATGATCTCGCGAAGAAACTCGTGGGTGGTGGCCAGATTCTGCTCGGCCAGGATCAACGCGGCAATCGCCTGGTCGTATCCCGCCTGGGCCTCCTGTACGTCGGTGATGGCGATGAGCCCGACTTCGAAACGTCGCTCGGCCTGCTCCAGCTGCCGGCCGATCGCTTCGCGCGCCGCCGTTTCGGAAGCCAGCGTGTCCTCCGCGGCGAGGACCAGGAAGTAGGTCGTCGCGACCCGCACGAGCAGATCCTGGCGCGCCACCTGGAAGTCGATCTCCGCCTGGGCCAGGCGCTTGTCGGTCTGCCTGAGCGTCAGAAACTGACCCCAGTCGAAAACGGTCTGGGTCAGCCCCACGTTCCAGTTCGACGACTGTCTGTCCACCTCGGTGCTCTCGATGTCCGGGTCGACCTCGCCGGTGGCGAAGATGGTCGGCCGGTTCGGGTCGGTGGTGTGGGCGCTCGACGCCCCGGCGGACAGGCTGACGAACGGCAGCAGCGCGCTGCGCGCCTGGGGCTTGAGTTCCAGGATCGCAAGATAACCCGCCTCGGCCTGGCGAAGGATCGGGTCGAACTGCACCGCCCGCTCGTAGATGTCCATCAGGTCCTCCGCCTCCGCCACTGCGGATGCGCAGATGAACAGACCCGCCAGGACACACAGACGATCTTTGTAGCGATTCATGGTGGTTGTACCGTTGGGTGGTGAATGTTGAGGAGCGGTTCAGTACCGCGGCACAGAGGGGTCGATCTCGCGCGACCAGGCGTCGATGCCGCCGGTGAGGTTGAACACCCGGCTGAAGCCCGCATCAAGCAGGAACCGGGCAACGCGCCGGCTGCGCCCGCCGCTGTGGCACATGACCACTACGTTCGCCTCGCGCGCCAGTTCCTGCAGCCGCCCGGGCACCTCCATCATGGGGATCTTCACCGTGCCCGGTAGGGAGGCCAGCTCGATCTCTGCCGGTTCCCGGACGTCCAGGAGCGTCACCTCACTGTGCTGACCTTCCGGCCAGCGCTCGCAGAATTCCGTCGGCGTCAGTTCGGGGGCATCGGGCATGAAGAATCTAGAGCACGAACGGTTCGGGTTGCGCCGCGTTCAACAGCGGCGCAACGACAGTCTCGAAAAGACTGTCGCGGGTCCACTCTCCGTTTTCGTGTTGTGTGATCAGCAGGGCATCCATGATCGGGATCCGACCGACGATCAAGAACAGCCGGCCGCCCGGACGCAGCATGCGGATAAAGTGCTCTTCGTGTGCGGGGACGGATCCGGTCACCGCAATGGCATCGAATCGTTCGGATGCGTTGATGTCAAAGGCGTCCTGGGTCCGCAGCTCGACGTTGCCTACCTCGAGTCGGTCCAGCTTCTCACCAGCACCGGAGGTGAAGTCGGAGAAGATGTCGATGCTGACGACCGTCCCGGCGAGCGCCGCCAGGCAGGCAGTGAGGAAACCGCTGCCCGTCCCGACTTCGAGAACGGTGTCGCCGGGTCTGAGGGCCAGCGACTGCAGGAGTCGGCCCTCGACTTTGGGCGCCATCATCTGCTGGTCGTGGTCGAGCGGGATCTCCATGTCCGCGAACGCGAGATCGTGGTAGGCGGGCGGGACGAAGCGCTCCCGCGGCGTTCGCCCGAGCACTTCGAGGATCCGGTCATCGAGCACCTCCCAGGTTCGGAGCTGCTGCCCAAGCATCTGGGTGCGTGCCTCTTCGAGATTCATTGGAAATTCGCGGTGGCCGGTCAAAGCAGCTGTCTAAGGTTACGGAGTTTACCGAAGTCAGACAAGGCGATGGGCTAACAATTCCAAAGACGCTCCGAGGCCCGAGATGGCGGGCCGGGATATCGGAAACCCATGCCGGAACAGGACATTACGCCCGTCGCAGGGTCGCGGGACGGCGTTGTCCCGCCCCCGCCGCAACGCCGTGGAGCCGACGCATCGCCGACACAAACCCAGGCGGCATGACAGGCGCCTGTGCCCGCCTCGGCAGCGCCGGCGCTGCGCAGCGGGCTGTGTCTCCCACAGCCAAAACGCGCCGCGGCGGGCGTTACCGCACAGCCGTGAGGGCGCTTCGGCGCTACAACAGCGGCACGGCCAACAGTGCGACGATGTTGATGATCTTGATCAGCGGGTTGATCGCGGGGCCCGCGGTGTCCTTGTAGGGGTCGCCCACGGTGTCGCCTGTCACGGCGGCCTTGTGTGCTTCGGATCCCTTGCCGCCCAGATGGCCGTCCTCGATGTACTTCTTGGCGTTGTCCCACGCGCCGCCACCGGTCGTCATGGAGATTGCGACGAACAGTCCGGTGACGATGGTGCCGAGCAGCAGACCGCCCAGCGCCTCGGGCCCGAGGAGCAGGCCCACGACGATCGGCACCAGTACCGGCAGGAGCGAAGGGACGATCATCTCCTTGATCGCGGCTTTCGTCAGCAGGTCTACGGCCGTGGAATAATCGGGTCGGGTCGTGCCCTCCATGATGCCCGCGATCTCTCTGAACTGCCTGCGGACCTCTTCCACCACGGCACCCGCCGCGCGGCCGACCGCTTCCATTGCCAGCGCGCCGAAGAGAAACGGGACCAGCCCGCCGACGAACAGCCCGATGATCACGCGATGGTCAGACAGGTCGAACTGCAGCACATCGATGCCGGCCACTTCCAGGCTGTGGGTGTAGTCGGCGAACAGCACGAGCGCGGCCAGGCCCGCGGAACCGATCGCATAACCCTTGGTTACCGCCTTGGTGGTGTTGCCCACTGAATCGAGGGCATCGGTGACGTTTCGCACCTCGGCAGGCAGTTCCGCCATCTCCGCGATGCCTCCGGCGTTGTCGGTGATCGGGCCGAAGGCATCCAGCGCGACGATCATCCCGGTCATCGACAGCATGCTCGTCGCCGCGATGGCGATGCCGTAGAGATCCGCGAGTTCGAACGCGCCCCAGATCGATGCGCAGACCGCAATGACCGGCCATGCGGTGGCTTTCATCGCAACGCCGAGTCCGGCGATGATGTTGGTCGCGTGACCGGTGGTCGAGGCGGCCGCGACCCTTCTGACCGGCTCATAGTCGCTGCCGGTGTAGTACTCGGTGATCACGACCATCGCGGCCGTCAGCGCCAGACCGATCAGCGCCGCGAAATACAGATTCGTAGCGCCCTCACCCATCAGCGCGTGGGTCACCGGATAGAACGCAACGGCTGCGAGACCCCCGGAGACGATGACGCCCTTGTAGAGGGCCGGCATGATCTTGCCGCTGCGTGTGGTCACGAAG
>JAPOZF010000030.1:2867-3359 GCA_026706165.1 Gemmatimonadota bacterium | reverse complement strand
CTGTTTCACGAACTCGGCAAGCCGGCGCAGGTGGTAGTTGCAGGGGCCGATCTCAGTCCAGGTGTTGGCGATTCCGATCAGCGGCTTCGACAACGCCTCGTCGCCGTATCCGACCGCCTTGTACATCGCCCGCGCTCCGGCCCGGTGGGGGCCGTCGACGATGGTGCTGCTGTGCTGTCTCATGTCGGTCATGTCGCTTCTGCCATGCCTTTCGAATGGAAATCTGACGCCTGCGGCCTCACCCCGCGGCGGCGGTTTCAACCGCACCCCGGCAGGCCGCCCGGGTCCCTTCCAGGTCGAGGCAATCCAGCTGGTTGCGACGCAGCAGGCGGGTGGCGACCTCCATCGCCTCGGTTTCCGACATCAGCCCCTCGGCGACCTCGGCCTCCAGGGTGCGCGTCAGCCAGCGGCGCGTCTGGATGGCGTAGGCGGTGGCGCTGGTGGGATTGCCGGTGTCGCCGCCGAAGGCGAACAGCTTGTTGACCGGGGCGG
>JAPOZF010000030.1:0-2857 GCA_026706165.1 Gemmatimonadota bacterium | reverse complement strand
AACCCGGAGGCGGGTCCGCGGCCAGCCGGCAGCCGGCGACCAGCACGACACACATGGTGGGATTGCCGGTGTCGCCGCCGAAGGCGAACAGCTTGTTGACCGGGGCGGCGTGCAGGAAGCGGCGCACGAAGTCCCCTGAGGTGTAGGGGTCGATCGACCAGGCCCAGCAGAGATCTGCGTACACGTTGCGGTAGTGCTTGGTCAGGGCGACGAGCTCGTCGGAATAGGGGTAGGCGATGTGCATGAGGACGAAGCGGCATTCCGGGTGCCTCGCCAGCAGGGCGCAGAGGTTGCCCCCCCTGATGAAATCGACCGGCATGCGGTCGTTGCCGGCGTAGTACCCGGTGTGGAGCTTGAAGGGGAGGTTGTGTTCGGCGGCGAGCTCGCAGCCCCGCGCCCAGCACCAGTCCCCGAGGACGTTGCGCGTTTCCGGCTCCAGCGGTTCCCCGCGCAGGGCGCGCTCGAGGACCCGGGAAGCCTCGCCGTCGCTCCGCTCCCGCCAGGCGAGGGTGCGGTTGTACGCGTGCTGCGCCTTCACGGCGATGGCGCAGGCGGCGTACTTGTCGAAGATCGCTTCCATGGCAAGGCGCAGGGAAGCGGTATCGTTGACGGCGACGCCGGTTTCCCGCTCCACGGCTTCGGCGTCGACGTCGCCGCGGCAGAAGGCCGCCCAGCTGATGTCGTAGAAGAAGAACTCCGGCCCTGACGGGTCCGCAAGGCAGGGCCAGCAGCCGTCGTCGGTCTGGGTGTGGTCGAGGTTGGCTGTCTCCGTCAACAGCCGGTAGCGCCCCCCGGGCCGGCGCCACTCCATCAGCCTGGTCTGCGCCTGCTCGAACTCGGCGGCGGACCAGTCCCGGAGGCCGTAGAGATCCTCCCCCAGGATCCGCACCGCCTCCCCGTACCCGGTGAAGCGGATCGCCTCCCAGGCGTCGCGGATGCCCTCGAAGCGCGCGCCGAGGTCCGGATCCCCCGGATCGGTCAGCCGCTGCAGCGCCTCGGGTGAAGCTCCGGCAGTGTGCAGATCCGCCGGGACGTAGTTTGTAAAGAGGTCGACGAGAACGTCGGCCGGCCCCCGGTCGACCCAGTCCCCCTCCTTTTTCAGGTGTTCGTGGGTATCGCAGATCGCGGTCTGGTCGATGTGCTGCTTCAGATCGCTGGCCATGGGGCGCTCCAGGTTTCGAGTGGCATTCCCGGGAGCATACTCAGCTGTCGGCGCGGATGTCAACCGGCCGGACCGGCTTGCCCCTCCCCCTGGGCCCGGATAACGTTCCTCGCCATGAGCTGGCACCCCTGGATTGTCCATTTTGCGATCGCCCTGGTTCCGGTCGGGGTCCTGATCGACCTGGCCGCGATCATCCTGCGGCGGCCCGCCTGGCACACGGCGGGGTACGCAATGTTCCTGCTCGGCACCGCGGCCGCGGCCGCGGCGGTGATCACCGGGAACCAGGCCGCCCTGCCCTACCGGGACGACGGCGCGGTCAGCGGGCTGGTGCAGCGCCACGAGGACTGGGGATCGGCGGCATTCATCCTGTTTCTCGCCATCCTTCTAGGAAGGCTGCCGCTTCAGCTGCGGGGACGGACGGAAGGCTGGGCCCTGCGTTTCCTGGTACTAGCCGCCCTTGCAGGCTGCGGCATCCTGTTCACGGCCAGTCTGTACGGCGGCGAGCTCGTCTATCTCCACGGGGTGGGGGTGCGGCGTTAGCGGCCCTCGATCTCGCGCCTTGTCTCCGACCACAGGGCGAGGTCCGGCATGCGGGGAAAACTCTGTCGACCAACTGCCGGAGAGGCTGGTTTCAGCAGTTTTGACGCATCGTTCCAGGGGACTCGGGGAGGTTCGATTCCCCGGGTGGTCCTCAGGCCTTCAACTCCCGGCAGGTTCCGTTCTCCTGCCCGATGATGACGAGGTCGGCGAGGCCGATGAAGAGGCCGTTTTCCACCACTCCCGGGATCCGGTTGATCTTCTCCTCCAGGGCGCCGGCATCCGGGATCCCGTCATCAAAGCTGCAGTCGAGGATGAAATTGCCGTTGTCTGTCAGGTATTCGCGGCCCTCAGGGGTGGTGCGCATCACCGCCGAGCTGGCGGATTCCATCAGCCTGTCGCGGGCGAGCGCCCGGGCGAAGGGAAGGACCTCGACCGGAAGGGGGCTCCTGGTGCCGAGCCGGTCTACCAGCTTCGACGGGTCGACGATGATTATTTCCCTGGCGCTCGCCGCGGCTACGATCTTTTCGCGGAGAAGGGCGCCGCCGAGGCCCTTGACGAGGTTGAGGTCGGGGTCGACCTCGTCGGCCCCGTCGATCGTCAGATCGATCGCCGGCTCCTCCTCGAGGCTCGAGACCTCCAGGCCCACCTCCCTCCCCAGCCGCCCGGACGCCTCGGATGTCGGCACGCAGCGGATGTCCATTCCCCCGGCCGCGCAGCGTTCGCCGAGGGCGCGGATGGCGTACTCCGCGGTCGATCCGGAGCCGAGGCCGACGACCATTCCGTCGCGGACCTGTTCGACCGCTTTCCTTCCTGCGAGTTCCTTGAGCCGTTCCGACATGCCTGCACTTCTCGAGTTTCGGGTTTGTTCAGGGACGGGGCGGGAATGTAGGATCCCCCTGTCGCGGCGATCAACGGGTCCCTGGAAGCGGGCTGCTCACGCGCGCGCGCCTTGCCGGGCAGGAGATCAGTCGGCAGTATTGCGGCAGCCCCGCCTTGCAACTTCCCCCCATGAAAACCGTAGCCCACTGCGCCACCCCCTTTCTTCCCGAGACCGGCCCCTGGATCCACAGCCAGCTCGCCTCGCTGAAGTCGTACAGGGCCGTCGCCCTGACCCAGGAAGCTAGGAACCTCGACCATTACCCGGTTGACTCGCGT
>JAPOZF010000252.1 GCA_026706165.1 Gemmatimonadota bacterium | reverse complement strand
GGATGGGGCTGCTGTACGACCTCGCCGGGCGCATCGGCGACCGCTTCGAGATCGAGGATACCGACCGGCCGACCCCCGAGCTCGACATCCACCGCCGCTTCCACCACCACGACCACCCCGGGGATGAGGGCAACCCGACCTCGTACTCCGAGGCGCTGTGGAGCCGTCCGGACACTGAACTGGTAGCCGCGGCCGACCGCGACGTCAAGAGGCTGGACGCCTTCCGGGAGCGCTACGGAATCGACGCCGTGTACACCGATGCAGGGGCGATGCTGCGGGAGGTGAAGCCGGAGATCGTGGCGGTGGCGACGAACACCCGGCACCGCGCCGACCTCACCTGTCTCGCGGTGGAGTGCGGGGCGAAGGGAATCGTCACCGAGAAGCCGATGGCCCACACCCTCGGGGAGGTGGACCGCATGGTCGGGACCTGCGCCGCGGCCGGGGTTCCCCTTAACTGCGGCTCGATCACCACCACCCATCCCTCGTTCGCGGTCGCCAGGAGGCTGGTGAAGGAACGGGCAATCGGCGAACTGCAGTCGATCGAGGCCGCCGGCGCGGGAGCCCAGCACCAGAACTGGTCCTACTTCCTCGACCGGCTCCCCGACTGGGTGGTCGGTACCGGCGACGGACCGCGGCGCGAGTCCGGCAGCAGCGAGTTCCAGGGGCAGGGGATGGCCTGGGCCGAAGGCGGGCCTGCGATGCACTTCCGCCGCGGCGCTCCGGGTGTGCGCCTGACCGGCAGCAGCGGGGAGATGACCTTCGATTTCCAGGAGGGCTGGCAGCTGTTCCAGGACGTCGAGACCGAGGGGGCAAAGGGGAGGGTGCCGGTGCCGTGGCCGAAGCCGCAGTTCAACGTCCCGTACGGGGCCGTCTACTGCGTCGACGACGTGATGAGGTGCATTGCAGGGGAGCTCGACGAGCCCAAGAACTCGGGCCGCCGGGTGGGGATCGCCCTCGAGGTCGAGATCGCCCTCAAGGAGTCGTCGGCCAGGGGGGGCCGCAAGGTCGGGCTGCCGCTGTCCGACCGCAGCCTCGGCCTGCACTACGACTGGTTCAGGTAGCGGCCCTGCCGGCGCCAGGGGCCGGCGGACTGCGGACACCCGGCGCTGGCTTCAGGTGACTGCATGACCCGCTGAAGCGGCTGCTGCGGGCGAAAGCGGAGACGCACAGACCCACGAATGGAGTCAACCGCCGCCCGAAGCTCGCGGCGACCACTCGGCATCTGCCGGAAACAACCGATCCGGACCGGAGGCACACCGATGGCTGACATACCGCGCATCATGTTCTACCACGACGGCAGGCATCCTCTCATCTACATGTACGAGCCGCCGATGCAGAGGGAGGAGTACGAGCAGGCGGTCGACGAGCTCGCCGGCACCCCGGTCGAGGCCCTCATGTTCTGCCTGGGGGACGGCCGCACCGTGCTCCACGACACCGAGGTCGGGGAGCTGTGGGGGCACAACATGGAGAGGTGGTCCCACGAGATCTTCCGCCGGGCGCACCAGAACGCCCGCGCCCTGATCGACGCCGGGAACGACCCGCTGCGCATCGTCTCGGAGCGCGCCCGCCAGAAGGGGATCGCCTTCTACCCGACGCTGCTGGTGCAGCAGGGGCGCGGCGGCCGGGAGAGCGACACCCGCTGCTCGGACTTCCGTTTCGACAACACCCACCTCGAGATCGGCGCCAAACCGGGAGCCGAAGAGCTTCCGTACGCCACCTGCCTCGACTTCATGCACGAGGAGGTGCGGGAGGAGCGGTTCGCTCTGATCGAGGAGACCCTGCGCAAGTACGACGTCGACGGCTTCGAGCTGCAGATGAACTACACCCCCCACTATTTCCATCCCGACGAGGTGGAGGAGGGCAAGCCGGTCCTGAACGCCTGGATCCGCCGGGTGTACGAAGAGGTCAAGGCGAGCGGTTCCGAACGCCACCTCGTCATCCGCATCCCGGCGAGCATCGAGGGCTGCGGCAGCGTCGGCATGGACGTGAAGGCCTGGATCGACGAGGGGGTCTGCGACGCCCTGGTGGCGCAGACATTTTCAGGCCCGGAGCTGATCAACTCCAACGCCGACTACACGGAGCTGGTCGAGGCGGCGCGCGGTTCGGGCTGCAAGGTGATCGGCGCCATCCAGTCGCACGTCGACTCCGACCGCCTGGGGGAGGGCCCGGTCTCGATGACCCGGGCGTGCGCCACCAACTACTGGGACCAGGGGGTCGACGGCCTCTACCTCGCGCACTGGTTCAACCTTTGGCCGTACGGGGCGGATTTCTACGAGCGCCTGCGCGAGCTGCCCCACCCCGACATCATGTCCCCGCGGGACAAGTTCTACTTCGCGCCGACCATGACCGGCCGCTACCCGGAGCCGCAGCTGGAGCCGGGTGTCGAGATGGAGCTGCCGAAGGAGCTGCAGGAGGGGGAGACCGCGGCCGTGCACCTGAGGGTCAGCGACGACCTGCCGCGCTGGGCCGCGGTCGGCAGGGTGCACGAGGTGATCCTGCGAATCCGCCTGATGTCGACGACGGAGCTCGACAAGGTCAGCTTCCACCTCAACGGAGAGCGGCTGCCGGAGAGCGGCCTGCGCAGGATCAACGAGATGTACCGGATGAGCCGCCCCCGCTACCGCGCCGGGTCGGCCTACTGGTTCGTGTTCCGGCTGCCGGAGGAGCACTGGCCCGTCCAGGGTATCAACCTGGTCGAGGTGAAGCTGCACGAGCGCGACGGGGCGCTGACCATGCCGTTGAGGGTGCGGGATGTCGAGCTGGAGACCCGCTACCTGATGGGCAGGAACTACCACCGCTCCTTCGTCGACGACGACCTCGGCCCGTACGAGCACGCCTCCGATTAGCCGGGGAGTGCCGTGCCGCGGGCTTCGTCCGCGGCCCCCTGCGCGAAGGTGCACCCGCGTTCCGTTCGCGCAGGCCCCCGAACCTGAATCAGGCCGGCTGCCCGGCCGTCCTACCGGACCCGCACCCCGGACTGGAACACCGCCCTGACGTCGCTGAAGGCGGCGACGTCGGCGGTCGGGTCCCCTCCGAAGGCGGCCAGGTCCGCCTCCTTTCCGGCCTCGATGGTCCCGACCTGGCCGGCGATGCCGGCCGCCTCGGCCGAGATCCGGGTGGCCGAGACCAGGGCCTCGGCCGGGGTGAACCCGCACTCGACCAGCAGCTGCAGGTCGTAGTCGATGTGGCCGAACTCGAGGGTCCCCACGCCGGAGTCCGTGCCCGGCACGACCCGTTCCTTCAGGCAGTAGTCGAGCATCCTCCGCATCAGGTCGAGGCGCTTCTCCGCGCGCTGCTCGAGGCGGGCGAGGGCTGAGCCTTCCCCGGGACTCTGCTCCCCTTCGTCGCGCCGCCGGCGCCG
>JAPOZF010000373.1 GCA_026706165.1 Gemmatimonadota bacterium | reverse complement strand
TGGGCGTACGAGTATGGAAAAGGGCGCGTCGCCTACCTGGCGAACGGCCACACCCTGGAAATCCTGCAACACCCGATGGTGCAGCTGCTCCTGCACAACGCCGTGGGCTGGCTGCTTCGGACTGCCGATGAAGGGAGGATGTAATGCGGCTGGGTCTCGTGACGTATCAACTGGCCAAAGACTGGGACGTGGAGGCGATTATCGACAACTGCGAGGAAACCGGCTTCGCGGGAGTCGAGCTGCGCACCACCCATGCCCACGGGGTCGAGGTGGGGCTTTCCACCGCGGAGCGCGCCGAGGTCCGCGCCCGTTTCGAGAATTCCGGGGTTGAGCTGGCTGGACTGGGGTCGGCCTTCGAATACGACGCCGTCGACCCGGCGGAAGTGCGCCGCAACATCGAGGGAACCAAGGAGTACGTCCGTCTCGCAGCAGATCTCGGGGCTGACGGAGTCAAGGTGAGACCCAACCGCGTTCACGACGAAGAGGGCGTGCCGCGGGAGCGGACGTTCGAGCAGATAGGCCGCTCACTCGCCGAATGTGCGGATTTCGCCCGCGACGCCGGAGTCGAGATAAGGCTCGAGGTGCACGGTCCCGTCACCTGCGAGCCCCGGAACATCCGCGCCATTCTCGATTTTGCAGACGCCGACAACCTTTTCGTGTGCTGGAATTCTAACCCCCAGGACGTCGAGGAGGGGTCGATCGACGGGAATTTCGACCTTCTGCGAAAGGATATCCGCCTGGTCCACATCACCGAGCTCTGGAACGACTACCCCTGGAGACGGCTGTTCGAACTGCTTTCGGAATCGGGCTACCGGGGATTCTGTCTCGCCGAAATCCCCGAGAGCTCGGACCCGGTGCGCCTGATGCGGTACTACGGGGCTCTCTGGACCGCCTTGCAGCCCTGTTGAGGCCGCCCTGCCGGAACCTCTCCGACTGTGCCCGAAATCGCTTTTGTCAACGGGGAATTCCTGCCTCTCGAGCAGGCCGTGGTCCCGGTCGAGGACCGCGGCTTTCAGTTTGCCGACGCCGTGTACGAAGTCCTGGCGACCTACGGCGGAAGGCCGTTCGAGCTGGAACGGCACCTCGCCCGCCTGCAGCGCAGTCTCGACGCGCTGCATATCCGGTACGATGTCGTCGCACAAGGGGCTGCACAGTCGATTGCCGCCGGGATCGAGCGCGCCGGATTCCTCGAGACCCTGATTTACATCCAGGTCAGCAGGGGAGTCGCCCCGCGGGGGCACGAGTTCCCGGCCGGGATTGCTCCCACCGTCGTCATGACCTTCAGGGAATGCCTGCGGCCGGACGAAAGACTCTGGAAGTGCGGCGTGCGCGCCATCACCTCGGAGGATCAGCGCTGGGGACGGTGCGACATCAAGAGCGTGTCCCTGCTTCCAAACATCCTTGCCAAGCAGGAAGCCGCGGCGGCCGGCGCCTTCGAGGTTTTGTTGATCGACAGCGCAGGGAGGGTGACGGAAGGTGCGTCGACAAGCTCGTTCTGCGTTGTCGGCGGCGTCCTGAAAACGGCGCCCCCGGGGCCGCACATACTCCCCGGCATTACCCGTGAGGTCATCCTCGAACTGGCGCGCGGGTTGCAGATCCCCGTTCGCGAGGAGTTCAGCCTTCTCGGAGAGTACCTGGCCGCCGAAGAGGTTTTACTCTGCGGTACCGCCACCGAGGTGATGCCAGTAGTCGAAATCGACGGCTCAACCATCGGATGCGGCCGGCCAGGTCAGCTTTCCAGGCGCCTTCGGACCGCATTTCAGCACAGGGCAGGAGGCTGAACCGAAAAAAATGGGAGCTCCTGGAAGGAGCCCCCATTGATGTTCCGGCGGGACGCGGGGAATAACCGGTTGTCGTGCCCCCCGCCCGCATGGACCTGTCCTCCGCTTCCCTTCCTGCTGGGATACGGCCAGACCTTCGAATCTTCCTTATGCCTCGGCTATTCAGCAACCGGCCTCCGGGGTGGTCAATTGCCTCAGCGCCCCGATTCCCCTAGTGGAAAACCACCATCTTCGTTTCCGTCATTTCTTCCACGGCGTATTTCGGGCCCTCTTTGCCCATGCCGCTGTCCTTGACCCCGCCGTACGGCATCATGTCCGCGCGCCAGACCGTGCCGAAGTTGATATGGAGGTTTCCGGAATGCACCTCCCTGGCGAATTTCAAGGCACGGTCGACGTTTTCGGTGAATATCGAGGCGCTGAGGCCGTAGTTGCTGTCGTTGGCCATGGCGATGGCCTTGTCGATGTCGTCTACCCGGGTCAGGGCGACGGCAGGGCCGAACAGCTCTTCGCTGGAGATGCGCATTTCCGGTTTCACGTCGGCGACGATGGTCGGCTGGTGAAGGGTGCCGGTCCGCTCGCCCCCGGTGACCAGCGTCGCTCCTGCGCCTACCGCCTCGTGGATCCACTCGTTGACTCGGGCGGCATCCGACTCGCGGATCATCGGCCCCATCTTCATCGAATCCTCCAGCGGATCGCCGGTCACCAGGCCTTCCACCTTGGGCTTCAGCGAATCGATGACGTCACCGTACACCCCGTCGTCGACCAGGACGCGCTGGGAGGAGATGCAGACCTGGCCGGCGTTGGCGAATCCGGTCATCGCCATGGCGTCGGTGACCTTGTCGAGATCCGCGTCGTCCATCACGATCACCGGGGCGTTCGAACCGAGCTCCATGGTGACTTTCTTGATCCCTGCCTGGCGGCAGATGTGCTCGCCGACGTCCCTGCTGCCGGTGAAGGAAATCTTGCGCACCCGGGGGTCGCGGGAGATAGCGTCCCCGATCACCCCCCCCGATCCGGTCACACACTGAATCGCCTCGGAAGGAACCCCGGCCTCCAGCATGATTTCCGTCAACTTGAGGGCGGACAGCGGGGTGTCGGTTGCAGGCTTGACGACGACGGCGTTCCCGGCCGCCAGGGCCGGGCCGACCTTGTGACAGACGAGGTTCAGGGGAAAGTTGAAGGGCGTGACCGCGGCTACGACTCCGACCGGGATGCGGATGGTGAACCCGAATTTGCCGGCTCCGTTCGAGGCCCCGTCGAGCTGAAGGACTTCTCCCGTGAGGCGTTTTGCCTCCTCGGCCGACAGGGTGATCGTCTCGGTGGCACGGGCGGCCTCCATGCGGCCCTCGGAAATCACCTTGCCCTCTTCCATGGTGATCGTGCGCCCGAGGTCCTCGAGCCGCTCGGTCATGATTTCCGAAGCCTTGTGAAGGATCTGGTAACGCTCGTACGCCGGCATCGCGGCCATGATCCTGGCCCCTTCTGCGGCGGTGGTGATCGCCGCGTCGACGTCTGCAGCGTCTCCCTTCGGGACCGTGTCCACCACGGAACCATCGAAGGGGTTCAGGACTTCGATCTTT
>JAPOZF010000665.1 GCA_026706165.1 Gemmatimonadota bacterium | reverse complement strand
CCTCAATCCCCGCCGGGAAGCGTACAGAATCAACCTGCGGCAACTGCAGGGACGCAAATCGAGAGAGGTCCTCGGAGAGGGGGAACAGGTAGACTCGCTGGCGACGGGGCTTGAGGATCTCGGACTGGATGCCCCTGTCGAGTCCGGCGAAGACGCTGGCGAGAGCGGCGATCCTGACGGGCGGAATCCCGGCACTTAACCGGAAAGCAGGTGAAGTCTTGAAACCCGGCATTCTAAAAACCGGACCCACCGGAGCACTCCTGGTCAGCCTCCTCCTTGGCGCTGGCGAGGTGGCTGCCCAGGACGTCGTGTCCTCACAGTTGCGCCAGGGGTTCGGCAAGAACAAGGTGCGCTACAAGGACTTCGACTGGCACTATGCCGAAAGCGAGCACCTGCTGCTTCACTACGAGCCGGAGTTCGAGGATCTCGCCGACCGCGCCATCCTCTTTCTCGAGGAGGCCTACGATCACATCAGCGGCCTGATGCGCCACGAGCTGTCGACGAAACCACCCATTGTCATCTTCAAGTCGCACTACGAGTTCCAGCAGACCAACATCATCCAGGCCTTTCTTCCTCCCGGAGTGGCCGGCTTCGCCGAGCCGTTGCGCTACCGCATGGTCATCCCATTCGACGGCGACCTCGACAACTTCCGCAACGTCCTCGTGCACGAGCTGATGCACATATTCCAGTACGACATCGTCAACCGCGGACCTGTCAAACGGATCACCAACCCGGTCGCACGCCCGCCCACTTGGATCATGGAGGGGATGGCCCAGTTCGCCGAAGGGGAGGCCGGCATGGGCACCATCGACGAGATGGTGCTGCGCGACGCCATCCTCACCGACGAGCTGATTCCCCTCGAGGTGATGGACTCCTCGTGGGACTACCTGCCGAATACGTTCCTCGCCTACAAGCAGGGCCACAGCCTGATGGAGTACATCGCGGCGAACTACGGCCCGGAAAAGATCAGCCGCATTCTCCGCGTCTGGGACAGCCGGACCGACACCGACAAGCTCCTGGAACGGCTGATCGACGTCGACATGAAGACCCTCGACGAACGCTGGCAGGCGCACATGCGCAAGAAGTACTGGCCGCTGCTGCAGAACCGCGACTACGTCTCGGAATTCGCCACCCGGGTCGTGCAGGACGACGACGTCCATTCGCTCTACGCGGGGCCGCGCTGGTCGCTCAGCGGCGACATGCTCGCCGTGCTCTCCACCGACGGGGTCGAGGAGCACGTCGACATCATCAGGCTGCGCAACGGCACGGTGGTCGAGCGTGTCACCACGGGGATGCGCACCGCGATTTTCGACGACCTGACCTTCGGCCAGGGCTCGGTCGCCTGGGCACCCGACGGCCGCACCATCGCCTTCGTCGCCAAGAAAGGGCCCAAGGACCTGCTTCTTCTGTGGGACCTGTACGACAAGGAGGTGACCGGTTCCATTGTCTTCGAAGATATCGAGGTCATCAGGAGTCTCGATTGGGCTCCCGACAGCCGGCTCCTGGCGTTCGTCGGCACCGGGTACGGCCAGAGCGACATCTACTACGTCGATGTCGAGACCCGCCAGCTGACGCAGGTGACCGGCACCCCGACCCGCGAAGATTACCCTGCGTGGTCCCCGGACGGCGCCAGGATCGCCTTCAGCGCCAAGCGCAACGGCCAGTTCGACATCCGGGAATACGACCTCGAGACCGGCCGCACCCGGGGATTGATTTCCAGCCCGACCGACGACTTGTGGCCCCAGTGGCTCCCCGAGGGCAACAAGATGCTTTTCGTCTCGACCCGGGAGCGCATAAACGACCTCTTCGTCTACCACCTGGAGACAGGGCAGGAGTTCCGCATCACGCGCACCATCAGCGGAATACTGTCGCCGGCGCTGTCACCCGACGGCAAGCAGATCGTGCTGGGAACCTACTACCACGGCCGCCAGGAGCTGTACCGCCTGGACATGCCGAACTGGCCTGAGATCAAGAGCAGGGATGCCGAGCTCGCCGCCCGGATTCCGGGAAAGAACCCGGAGGTTGCCGCCTCCCCTCCGCAGGCGGCCGAGCCGGAGACCACGGCGGCCGCGGACACTTCCGCGTTGGCGGCCGTCCTCAGGAAGGCGCCGCTCGACGGACTCGCCGATGCAGTTCCACCCCTCCTCGAGCAGGGGGCCGCGGGTCGGGGGAAGGCGGTGAAACTGGCGGAGGTGTCTCAGCCCCTGGACACCGGCGCGGGGATTTCCGAAATCCCCGATCCACCCCCGGGTGAGGCGGTCGCAACTCCCGTGGCCTCCGGTGGTGTCCAGCTCGAGTCCGGCCTCTCCGGGAAGGGGGACGTATCCCTGGGAGAACTGCCCCGCCGGCGCTATACACCGAGGCTGGAGTTCGACGGCGTCTCCTTCCAGATGGGTTACTACAACGGGTTTCTGTCCGGCATCGGCCAGTTGAGCATGAGCGACCTCCTCGGCAATCACCAGCTGATACTGTTCACCGACTACATCGGTTCGCGGGAGATCAACAGCGACTTCACCTTCGCCGTCGGCTACAGCTACTTCGGCCGCCGGCCGACCTACAGCGCCACGATCTTCAACTGGAACCAGTATTTCAACGACACCCAGGACCGCCTCTTTTTCTATCGGGGCCGCCTGGTGCGCGGTCTGGTACGCAGCCGGCAGGGAGGTCTTCTGGCAGACGCGACCTATCCCCTCGACGTATACCGCCGCGTCGAGCTGAGCTACTCCTTCGTCGACGAACGGCGGGAGCTGGTGTGGCCGGACACGGAGACCATCGAGAGCTTCAGCACCCACCTGTTCAAGACCGCCTACGTCCACGACTCGCTCAACAACGGGTTGCTCGGTCCGACGTCGGGCCGCAAATACTACCTTTCGGTCGGTCGCACCCTCGTTCTCACTGGAGGCGACCGCTCATTCTCCCACCTCGAAGTCGACTATCGCCAATACATCCGCCTGGGCAGGTGGTCGGTGCTGGGGCTGCGCGGCGTCGGGGTCGGGTCGCTGGGCAGGGACGGGCTGACCTACAATCTCGGCGGCCCCTCCTGGGTCCTGCCATTCTTTCCGGGCTACAACCTCAACGTCGGGCCGCTGCGCGGGTACCCGTTCTCCCAGTTCACCGGAAGCCGCGTCCTGCTTTTCAACAGCGAGATCCGCGTTCCCTTCATCCGCAACATTACCTTCGGCTGGCCCGGAACCTTCGCCATCCCGGCGGTCGACGGCAGCTTCTTTTTCGACATCGGCGGGACCTGGAACGACGGAGACACCCTCGATCCGTGGCCGCTGATGCCGCCGGATGCCCCCCACGAAGACAAGGGAGATCCGCGCAGGCTGCGCGCCGGAGTGGGGTTCGGCCTGCTCGTCTACTTC
>JAPOZF010000059.1 GCA_026706165.1 Gemmatimonadota bacterium | reverse complement strand
CTCCCGTATCCGATCCGAGGGCGGCGATCGCTTCCCGCGCCGCCACCGCTGCGGCCGCACCCCCGCTGCTGCCCCCGGCGACGCGGCTTTTGTCGACGGGATTTCGCACCGGTCCGAAGATGGTGTTCTCGCTCGACGAGCCCATGGCGAACTCGTCCATGTTGGTCTTGCCGAGGAGGACGGCGTCGGCGGCGCGAAGCCTGGACACCGCTCCGGCGTCGTAGGGGGCGACGTAGTCACGCAATATCCCGCTGGCGCAGGTGGTGCGCCCGCCGCGCACGCAGATCACGTCCTTGACGGCGATCGGGACGCCTGCCAGTGGCCCCAGTTCCTCTCCCTCCGACTTCCGGAGGTCGATCCGCGCGGCCGCGGAGAGGGCTTCTCCGGCATCGACCGAGATGTAGGCGTTCACCACGGGATCGACTTCGTCGATCCGGTCGAGCACTGACCGGGTGATCTCGACCGAGGTGGCCGCTCCGGTTTTGATCCGGTCGGCCGCGGCGCGCGCGGTCAGCTGGTTCAGGGACAAGGTTGAACTGCGGGTCGGGAGTGCAGCCGGATCGTGGAAATTTCCCGGGATCAGCCCTTCTGCCGGGTCTCCCCGGTCTGGTCGCTTCCTCCGGTCGCGGCGGGAGGGGCGTCCTTTGCCGGCTCAGCGGACCCTTGCCGCGCTACCTGATCGGCCGCGCTTTCGGGGGCTTTCGGAGCCGGGTTCGAGACGGTGTTGGCGACGTCGACTTCGTCCTGGACGTCGCGCACCGCCTTGCGGAACTCGCGAATTCCCTTGCCCATGCCCTGCGCCATCTCGGGAATACGCTTGGCGCCGAAAATCAGCAGGACGACCAGAAAGATTATCAGTATTTCCCAATGGCCCATGCCGAACATTGGTTGTCCTCCGATCGGAATTGGAACGCCACCGACGTCAGTAAGAGTACTTGAAATAGTACCACCCGGCGAGGATGCCGAGGAGGGTGATGACGTTGAAGTGCAGTCCGAGCTCGAACTGAAACGAAAGGATTATCAGGTTCAACTTGTGGGGGCCGACAGCCCAACTGACGTATTGAAGAAGGGCGCGCTCGACAATGGTTCCGTCCCCTGCGGTATGGTGCAGCAGGAGGCGGAGCGCTTCGCCGATGACGTTGGCTCCGAGGACGCAGAGGAACAGTACCAGGATGAGGCGAACGACCGATTTTTCCCTGAGCATGCGTGGTGCCGAGGGTCAGGCGTGCTGTGTGACTTCGTCGCTGAACAACCCTGCGACCCATCGATAGATGCCGCTGGCAGTGTAGACCAGGGTCAGCGGAAAGAAGAAGTCCTTCGAGGTGCTGGGGTATATGATGAGGGCGACAGAGCCCAGGAAAAACAGCTGCTTGAAACGGTCGCTGAAGGAGGAGGAGCGGAAGCTGGGAACCTTGTCGAAGGCGAGGCGGCTGACCATCAGGTAACCGAGGAAAACCACCAGCACGGCGGCGAGGGGGGCGGCGTGCCGGGTTTCCCAGGCGTGCTGGGTGAACACGACGTATTGGGTCAGCACGATGGCCGCACCGGGAATCGGCATCCCCATGAACAGGTCGGTCTTTTCCTTGTTGTGACTGAGCACGTTGAAGCGGGCGAGCCTGAGGGCGCCGCAGAGCAGGAACAGAAAGGCGAGAACCAGCCCCCAGGGGGAGCTCAGCACGCTCAGGCAGATCATGGTGGCCGGAACGATCCCGAAGGTGCACAGGTCGACGAGGGAATCGAACTCGATTCCGAAGCTGGTGTCCTTGCCGACGAAGCGGGCGATGCGGCCGTCCATCGCATCGAGGGCGGCTCCGAGCACGACCAGCCAGGCGGCGGGCACGTAGCGGCCCTCGATCACGTACTGCAGCGCAAGAAAGGCGCAGAACAGATTCCCCACGGTGAACATGTTGGGAAGCAGCAGGCGGTACATCAGTCACACACCCCTATTATGGTTTCCCCCGCCCTGACCCGGTCACCCACCTCGACAGTGACCCGGACCCTCTGCTGCAGAAGGTGGTCGACCCGGGAGCCGAAGCGGATGAGCCCGAAGCGCTGTCCCAGGGCGACCTCGTCCCCTTCCGACAGGTAACAGGCGATGCGCCGGGCCAGGACGCCGACGATCTGCTTGACGACGAGCCGGGTGGATCCATTGCTGATTCCGATGACGCTCTGCTGGTTCTTCGACGACGCATCCGGCCGGTAAGCGGCCTGGAACTCTCCTCGAACCCGGGTGACGAAGTCGACCTTTCCCTCGATCGGGGCGCGGTTGACGTGGACGTCGAGGGGAGAGAGGAAAACGGAGATGCGGGTGCCGAGGCCGTCGAGGTATTCTTCTTTGACCGGCTGGATATCAACCACTTTGCCATCGGCCGCCGAGACCACGGCGCCGTCCAGTTTCGGGGGAGTGCGCCGCGGGTCGCGGAAAAAGAAGGCCATGAAGCAGGTGAGCACTCCGAACAGGATGACGCCGTACTGCATGAAAGGAACGGCCGGTGCCGCCGCCAAGCAGGCCAGGGCGAGTCCGATGCCGCAGGCGACGAACGGCAGTCCTTCGCGCGCCATGTCAGTCCCACCTGCGCCGGAAGCGGGGGTGCTCTTCGACTTCGAATGAAACCGGGAGGCGGCGGCCGTTCCTGAAAAGGTCGAGGTGGCAGGTTTCGCCGACCCGGAGGCTTTCGAGGATTTCCTTGGCTTCCTCGGCGTTTCCGAGGTAATCGCCGTTCATCCTGACTATGACGTCGCCGCGCTCGACCTCTGCCTCGTATGCGGGACTGCCGGTGGCGACCGAGACGACCAAGGCTCCGTCAGTGCCGGGAAGGTCAAGGTACTTCGCCTGTCTGGGAGTCAAGTTCTGCAGCTCGAGGATGCCAGTCCAAGGCCGGCGGGCCCGTCCGTGAGTCGCGATCTCGTCGAGAAAGCGGCGGGCGTCATTGATGGGAATGGCGAATCCGATGCCGATCGAGCCGATGTCGTACTCATTTGCCGTGTAGATGAAACTGTTGATCCCGATGACCTCGCCGAGGGCATTGGCGAGCGGGCCGCCGCTGTTACCCGGGTTGATCGAGGCGTCGGTCTGGATCATGTCGCGGTAGTAGTAGTCTCCCTGCGGCTCGGGAAAATCGAGATCCAGTGCGGAGACGACCCCGGCGCTCACGGCCGGTCCGAGATCGAAAGGATTGCCGATTGCAATCGCCCATTCGCCGACCAGAATATCGTCGGAGTCACCGAGGTGTGCAACGGGAAGGTCGCCGGCTTCCACCTTCAGGACCGCCAGGTCAATCAAGAAGCCCGAATCTACGTGCCGGGCGGGGAGGGTGCGGCCGTCGGGAAGCGAGACCTCGATCTCCGGGGCGTTACGGCTCCTGCTCCTG
>JAPOZF010000235.1 GCA_026706165.1 Gemmatimonadota bacterium | reverse complement strand
GAAATTTGCCCAAACGCCGAACCCCCGCAAAATGCCCAAGCTCAAGACACACAGGTCTTCCGGCAAGCGTTTCAAGAGACGCGGCGGCTCCAATCTGAAACGGCAGAAGGCATATGGCACCCATATGCTGCGCAAGCGATCTACGAAGCGAAAGCGGGAATTGCGGAAGAACCTCGCAGTCTCCGCTGCCGACAGCGCCAACGTCAGGCGCGCCCTGGGAATGAAGTAGCCCATGCCCCGCGCCAAGAACAGCGTCGCATCCAGACGGCGGCGAAAAAAGGTCCTGAAACAGGCCAAGGGGTACTTTGGTGCCCGAGGGCGTCTGTTCAGGACTGCCAGGGAGGCGGTGGACCGCGCCCAGGCATACGCATACCGCGACCGGCGCAATCGAAAGCGTGATTTTCGTCGTCTCTGGATTGCCCGTATCAACGCGGCCGCCCGCCTGCATGGACTGTCTTACAGTCAGTTGATGAACGGCCTTTCCCGGGCCGACATCGCCGTAAACCGCAAAATCCTCGCCGATCTGGCCGTTCGCGACCCTGGCGCATTTGCGTCGGTCGTTGAAGAGGCCAAGTCACACCTGTAGGTCGCGAGCCTGTGGGGCGTCGACTTCGAGCCCCTAGTGCCCCGTCGCAGAAATATCTCGACATTGGGACACCGATCCATCCCGGCTCACGGCGTTGCCTTCGCTCCCCGTACACCCTCGGTACGACTCGCTCAGGCGCCTTGTGAGCCGGGCGCCTCGGCGTCCCAATTTTGTCAATCTATCTCTGCGACGGGACACTAGCGACTCGCGGCGTTCCACTTTTTCAATCATCCCACCGATCGACCGAACCGATGGTCGTTCCGAATGATGTGTCAACGGTGCGCTGCGGTGGAGTCAGGCAATGCTGAACGAGATCGAGATACTGAAAGCGCATGCTGAAGAAGTGATCGCCGCGGCGAAGGACGAGAAAACTCTGGAAGAGGTACGGGTTCAGCTCACCGGTCGAAGGAGCCGCCTGCGCGAGATCATGAGCGGCATCGGATCCCTTCCTGCCGAACAAAGGCCTGCCGCGGGGCAGGCCGGGAGCGAGCTTAGGTCGGCGATCGAACAAGCCTTGGCATCCAGGCGCCGCCAACTCAAAGAGGAAAGCGAAGCCGGAGAAGCCCTCGACGTGACCCTACCCGGCAGGAAGCCGGCAACCGGCAAGCTTCATCCTCTGACCCGGGTCGCAAATGAGGTAATCGATATCCTCAGGGGCATGGGATTCGCCATCGCCGACGGTCCGGAAATCGAGGACGAGTATCACAACTTCGACGCCCTGAACACCCCAGCCAATCACCCCGCCCGCGATCTGCACGCTACCATCTACCTCGAGAATGGCGAGCTGCTCCGAACGCAGACTTCGACCGTGCAGATACGAGTAATGGAGCAGATGAATCCTCCGGTTCGCGTCATCAGTCCGGGCCGTTGCTATCGGCGTGACAACATCGACGCCACTCACCACGTGGTTTTCCACCAGATCGAGGGGCTTTACGTCGACAAGGGGGTCTCGATGGCCGACTTGAAGGGCACCTTGACGGCGATCGGGCGAGGAATCCTGGGCGAGGGTATCCAGACCAGGTTGAGGCCCCACTTCTTTCCCTTTACCGAACCCAGCGTCGAGTGTGATTTCTCCTGCAGTCTGTGCGAGGGCAAGCAGCGCACCTGCCGAGTCTGCAAAGGCAGCGGCTGGATCGAAGTCGCAGGCGCCGGCATGGTCGATCCGAACGTGTTCGAGGCGGTTGGATACGACCCGGAGGTGTACACCGGGTTCGCATTCGGGCTCGGTTTCGAGCGGATCGAGATGATTCGCCGCGGCATCGACGATATCCGCCTCTTCCTCGAAAACGACCTGCGCTTCACCCGCCAGTTCTGACAGGCACGGTTTTCCCGTGGTCGCCATGCCGACCACAACTGCGAGCTGAGTTTTGAAAGTCACCCTCAATTGGCTCCGGGAGTACATCGACTTCGACTGGGACGCGGCCGAGCTCGAAAATCGCCTTACCATGTCCGGCCTGGAGTCCGAGTCGCTGGATGATCTCGGCGAGCGCTACCGAGGCGTTGTGGTCGGACACGTTATCGCCCGTTCTCAACACCCCCGGGCGGACAGGCTGAGTGTTTGTCAGGTCGATGTCGGCGAAGCCGACAGGGCGACCGTTGTCTGCGGTGCTCCAAACGTCGCCCCCGGGCAGAAGGTCGCCGTGATCCTCCCGGGCCACTCCCTCCCGAACGGCACCGGGATAGAGCGAACCCGGATCAGGGGAGTGGAGTCGGAGGGCATGATCTGTTCGGAGGCGGAACTCGATCTCGGGACGGACGCCGACGGCATCCTCGTGCTTCCAGCCGACTGCGGGGTGGGAACGCCGTTCGCCGAAGCCACAGGACTCGATGACGTGGTCGTGGAATTCGAGGTCACCCCCAACCGTCCCGACTGCCTCTCCGTCGTCGGGATCGCAAGGGAAATACGGGCCCTGACCGGAGCGGAGCTCAGGCGGCCCGAAGAGGAACCAGCCGCATCGGGTGAATCAGGTTCGGCTTCGGCCAGCGTCGAGATCGAAGATGCGGCAGGCTGTCCGCGTTACGTCTGCCGGGTTGTGCGCGGCGTCGGAATCGGCCCCTCTCCGGTGTGGATGCAGCGTCGTCTGCAGGCGGTGGGAATGCGTCCTGTCAACAACGTCGTCGACGTGACCAACTTCGCCATGCTCGAACTTGGACAACCCCTTCACGCATTCGACCTGGCGACGATTCCCGACGGGAGCGTGGTTGTTCGCAGGGCGCGGGTCGGGGAGCGTCTGCGGTTGCTGGATGACAGGGACTGCGACCTCGATGAAAGCATCCTGGTGATTGCTGACTGCCGGCGTCCGATCGCTCTCGCCGGAATCATGGGGGGCGCGGAGACGGAAGTGACGGGGAGGACAACCGACATCCTCCTGGAATCGGCCTACTTTTCGCCGGAAACCGTTCGAGCCGGGGCTCGGCGGCTGGGCATTAGCACCGAGGCATCCACACGCTTTGAGCGCGGAACCGACTGGGAGTTGCCGCCACTGGCCAGCGACAGGGCAGCAGGTCTGCTTGCGGAGTTGACCGGGGGAACGGTGGCTCCCGGTCGTATCGATGCCTACCCCTCTCCCTTGCAGCGGTCGAAAATTCCGCTGCGTACGAAGCGGGTAAATGCCCTGTTGTCAACGCGGTTGCGGGCGCGCGATTGCAAGCGGATTCTCGAACTGCTGGGGTGCGAGGTCGAACCTCGGGACCAAACCCTGCAGGTAACGGTTCCCGGGTTTCGTCCCGATCTCCGGCGCGAGGTCGACCTCGTCGAGGAAGTTGGCCGCATTTACGGGTTCGACCG
>JAPOZF010000216.1 GCA_026706165.1 Gemmatimonadota bacterium | reverse complement strand
GCCGAGGCGCCCGGCTCACAAGGCGCCTGAGCGAGTCGTACCGAGGGTGTACGGCGAGCGAAGGCAACGCCGTGAGCCGGGATGGATCGGCTTCCCGATGTCGAGATATTTCTGCGACGGGGCACTAGCGGATCTTGAGGGTCGCCAGGCCGCACAGCGCCAGGATGCCTGCGACGATCCAGAAGCGGATTACGATCTTGGTGTCGGCGATCCCCCGCGCCTGAAAGTGGTGGTGGATGGGAGCGCTGAGGAAGAATCTCCGTCCGAGCCACCTGATGCCGATCTTCTCCTGGATCAGGACCGAAAGTGCCTCTCCCACGAAACCCCCCCCGACGATCAGGAACAGGATCTCCTGTTTCACAAGGACCACCAGGGTCCCGATAAGCCCGCCGAGAGCCAGGGACCCGGCATCTCCCATTATCACATTCGCGGGATAGGAGTTGAACCACAGGAAACCCAGACAGGCTCCGAAAACGATGGTGCAGATGATTGCGACTTCTCCGGCCCCGGGGATGAACGGAAAGATCAGGAACTCGGAGATCCTGGCGTGGCTGGAGACGTAGGCGAAGACGCCGTACACCGCCACGACGAAGGCTACGGGAACCACGGCGAGGCCGTCGATGCCGTCGGCGATGTTTACGGAGTTGGAGATGGCGATTATGGTGAACACGATCAGCGGCACGTAACCCCACGACAGGTCGATGACCGGGTTCTTCAGGAACGGGAGGTAGAGCTGCGTCGCCAGCCCCGGGGGAAGCGGCGACAGCCCGTCGTGGACGAAGACGACGGCGAAGACGACGGCGTAGAAGAACTGCAACGCCAGCTTTGCGGTTTCCGACAGGCCGCGGTCGTTGTTTCCGTGGCGAACCTTGAGGTAGTCGTCGATGTAACCCAGGGCCGCAAACCAGGTTACCGCGGCCATGCACATGATCACGAACGGATTGTGCAGCTGGCACCAGAGCAGCACACTCAAGGCGATTGCCGCCACCAGCAGGCCGCCCCCGTAGGTCTTGGAGGGGTGATCGGTCACCGGAAAGTCGGTGTATTTTCGCGACGTGTCCCGCTTGCCCGAGCGGTAGAAGTAGAGGATTATGGGCCAGCCGAACAGGATGGTGAACACCAGGGCGGTAATGGCCCCTCCGATGGCGCGGAAGCTGATCGAGTCGAACAGCCGCAGGTAGGAGAGGGACTGGATCGACTGCAGGTAGTCGCCGAGATAGACCAGCACGGGTTCCCTTTATCCTCCCCCTGCGCTGACTGCATCGGCGGCGGCCGGCTCGTCTTCGGCAGGGCCGGCCAGCTCGGCGAGCTCGGCCAGGCTCTCTTTCAGGGGAAACTCCGGGGTGAAGTTCGGCGAGGTCGCCAGTACCTGCTCCGCCTCCCCGGCCATCTCTCGCGGGCCCAGCACTCCGCGGCGAAGCAGGTTCTGCAGCGCCAGTACGACCTCGTACCGGATCTGCCAGTCCGGGTGATGGTAGAAGCTCCGCAGCAACCGGATCAGCCCCGAATCCCGTCCCACGGCGCCGAGGGCGCGTATCGCCCTGGCGACGACGCGCCGCGAGCGGTCCGACAGCGCATTCACGAGGGCGCCCTCGATGCGGTCGGACGGCTTGCCCTCCTCCCCGAGCAAATCGGCGGCAGCGGCCCGGACCTCGAAGTAGGGATCGGTCTCGAGCGCGACCAGCAGCGCCGCTTCCACCTTCCGCTCCCCGACGACGCGCAGCCCCCGCAGGGCGATCTGTATGGTATTGCGCCTCAGGATCCCGGAATGCCGGAAGTCCCCGCCGAGCAGTCTCTTCAAAGCACCCACCTGCCGCCGGTCCTGGAGGATCTGGAGCAACAGGTCGAGCCGGTCCCGTTGCTCCAGATAGCCTGAGAGCTTGATTCCGACGTTGCGCTTGCCCAGCGGGATTTCGTACCACTCCCCCGAAGCAAGGAGACGGTCGGCCTGGTAGCGCAGGTATGCCAGCTCGCGGCCGGGGATGCCCTGGACACCCCCGGCGGCTTCCACCCGCTCGCGCACCTTCCTGACGAGGGCGTTCGGATCGCTCGGCAGCCTCTCGTCCGCCGGGGATTCCAGGTTGAGCGGTGCCGGCCGTCCTCCTTCGACCATGCTTTCCAGTTCCCTGCGGATCAGCTCCAGACTGTCGCGGCGCGGCACCCCCTGTGCCGCCGCCGAAACCCGCCGCCGTTCCTCGGGGGCTTCGAGCAATCCCTCGATCGCTGCGGCGAGGGGATGGCCGTGTACCCGGGTGGTGACGGCCCCGTCTTCCCACGTTGCCTCGGGGTAGAGGACCGCCGCCGCTCCCCGTTTTTCCATCTCGCGGGCGTTGATCGCCTGGTGATCGTCCGCCGACGTCGACAGCGGAATTATGACCGCAGGCAGTCCGCAAACGCCGATTTCGGTGAGGGTTGCCGCGCCCCCGCGGCAGACGACTACGTCGGAGGCGGCGTATAGATCCTCGATCTGTTCCGAGTAGGGGAGCCGCCGGTACCAGTCCGAGGTGTCGCCTGCCAGTCCCGACTCGCGCAACCGCAGTTCGGTGTCGGAAACAGGGTCGTAGGTTTCCTCGGAGGCTCCCCGGGGAGGAGTCGCCCCGGTGACGTGCAGGATGAACAGGTCCGAGCGCTTTCGCAGCCGCGGCAGCGCTTCTACCACGGCGCGGTTGATCTCGCGGGCCCCCTGGGACCCCCCCACGACGAACAGCACCTGGCGATCGGGACCGATTCCGAGCCTTTGGCGGGCGGCGGCGCGGTCGAGCTGCAGGAGCTCGCGGCGAACCGGGTAGCCGACCACGGCGACCCGGCCGATGTCGAACCAGCGTCCCGCCTGCTCGAAAGCAACGCCAACGCGGTCGGCGAGCCGCCCCACCGTGTGGTTGAGCAGGCCGGGACGGGCGTTGGGCTCGTAGAGAAACATCCTGGCATTGCCGACGCCCAGTTTGCGCAGAATGCCGAAGGCCAGCATCACCGGGGCGCTGACGAAACCCCCGGTGGTAATGATTACGCGGGGCTGGAAACGAAGCAGGATCAGCAGAGCGCGGCTGACTCCGGTTGCAAGGGTCAGCCAGAACAGCAGTTGGGACAGCGCCGAGAATGAACGCGGGTAGGGGCGGGAGCGCACGTAGCGCAAGGCGTATCCCCGGGCCGGAACCACCCTGGATTCCAGCCGGTTGCGAACTCCGACGTAGAGGAACTCCGCGTCGGCATTCAGACGGCGAAGTTCGTCGGCAATGGCAAGTGCAGGATAGACGTGGCCGCCGGTGCCGCCCCCGGTCAGGAGATATTTCACACTACCGGTCCGTTGCCTGACGCCGTACTGGAAAGTAGGCGGAAAAACGCCGCCGGAAGAACGACCCGAAAGGGGTCGAACGCCTGGG
>JAPOZF010000264.1 GCA_026706165.1 Gemmatimonadota bacterium | reverse complement strand
TCCATCCACTACGGCAAGGTGTATCACGCCAGCCATCCCAACACCTCGAACCGGAGGCGCTGCGGCCTTACGGTCCGCTTCATTCCCCCCGAGGCGCGCCAGACCGAGATCAACTCTTTGGGCGGTAACTGGAAGCCGGTCCTGCTGCGCGGCGAGGACCGCTACCGCCATTATCCCGAAACGCCGCCCCCGTTTCCCTTCCCGTAGTTGTCCCGTTCACCAGGTTCCGTTCACCAGGTTTGCCCTGTCTCTTCCGGCGGCCGCCGGATCTCCTTCCGGTCCGCGTCGACCCCGGCGCCCGACCGGCTGCCGAGGCCCGGCCCCGTCTCCAGGGCGGGCTGAGGTTTCCGACCCTATTCCCGGGAGCTTTTCCGCACCATGGCGCAACACGACCGCATGGCCGTGCTCAACGCGATTTTCGATGTCGGCGTTGTTCCGGTCTTCTACCACGGCGACCTGAAAACCGTCATCTCGACCATCGAGGCGTGCGCCGAAGGGGGCGCCCGCGTCGTCGAGTTCACCAACCGCGGCGACCTCGCCTACCGCGTCTTCGCCGACGCCGCCCGGCACGTCATCGACAACGAGATCGACGTCATCCTCGGGGTGGGCTCGATCGTCGACGCCCCGACCGCGGCCCTCTACATCGCCAGCGGCGCCAACTTCGTCGTCGGGCCGCTGCTCAACGCCGAGGTGGGCAGGCTCTGCAACCGCCGCAAGATCGCCTACTCCCCGGGCTGCGGCAGCGTCACCGAGATCGCCGCCGCCGAAGAGCTGGGGGTCGAGATCGTCAAGGTGTTCCCCGGGGCCGAGGTGGGCGGCCCGGAGTTCGTCAAGTCCGTGCTCGGTCCCTGTCCCTGGACCCGCATCATGCCCACCGGGGGAGTGGACGTCACGCGAGAGAGTCTGGAGGCCTGGTTCGGCGCCGGGGTCGCCTGCGTCGGCGTCGGCTCCAAGCTGATCACGAAAGAGATCCTGGCCTCCGGCGATTTCGCCCGTCTCACCGCGGAGGTGCGCCGGGTGGTGGAGCTGATCGCCGGGATTCGCGGCTGACCTTCGAGGGCGCCCGTCCCGAAAGCCGCCCAATCCCCCCGGGACGCTTCAACCCGGTCTGCCGCAAGCGGTTGTCAAATTCACAGCAACGGTTAGTTTCTAGCGTCAACAAGGAGGTGCGCGGCGATGGCAAAAACGATTTTCTCTGGCGAAGTCTCAGCCGCCCTGCAGGAGGTCGAAAACAAGTACGAAGTCTGCAGGGCGATCTTCAGCCGTGCCCGCGACATCAACTCGCGGGCGATGCAGACGGGTGAAGCCTTGCACAACGCCCCGGCGACCGCCCTCGGGGAGTACACCGACGGGCGCATCGTCACCCGGATCGAAGAGGAAGTCGAGGAGGAGCAGGCCGGGTAAGAGGCCCGGACAAAAACAGCAAGCCCCCCGGAGTGAATCTCCGGGGGGCTTTTTTCATGCGAGTCGGTTCTTTCTTCGACGCCGGGCCTGCGGAAACGGAGGTTGGCCCGGACCTTACTCGGTTGAGGACCATCCGGAATGCGGCCACCCGAGCGGTCCGGCATTCAGAGCTGCTGTATCGACGGGCCGCTAGTATTTGTAATGATCCGGCTTGTACGGGCCTTCGACCGACACCCCGATGTACTCCGCCTGGTCCTCGCCGAGGCGGTCGAGCTCGATCCCCAGCTTGTTCAGGTGAAGCCGCGCCACCTGCTCGTCCAGCTTCTTGGGCAGGCGGTGAACCCCGACCTCGTACTCCCCGGTGAACAGCTCGATCTGCGCCAGCACCTGGTTGGTGAACGACATCGACATCACGAACGACGGATGCCCGGTGGCGCAACCGAGGTTCACCAGGCGGCCTTCGGCCAGCAGGATGATCGAGCGGCCGTCGGGGAAGGTGTAGCGGTCGACCTGCGGCTTGATCTCCTCCTTGCGGATGCCTGGATAAGCCTCGAGCTCGGCGACCTGAATCTCGACGTCGAAGTGGCCGATGTTGCAGACGATGGATCCGTCCTTCATCCCCTTTATGTGATCGATGGTGATCACGTCCCTGCACCCGGTCGTGGTGATGAAGATGTCCCCCTCCGCCACCGCCCGGTCCATCGGCATCACCTCGATCCCCTCCATAGCCGCCTGCAGCGCGCAGATCGGATCGACCTCGGTGACGATGACCCGCGAGCCGAACCCGCGCATCGACTGGGCGCACCCTTTGCCGACGTCCCCGTAGCCGGCGACGACGGCGACCTTGCCGGCGGTCATGATGTCGGTGGCCCTCTTGATGCCGTCGAGCAGCGACTCCCGGCAGCCGTAGAGGTTGTCGAACTTCGACTTGGTAACCCCGTCGTTGACGTTGATGGCCGGAATCTTCAGGGATCCGGCGGCGAGCATGCGATGCAGGTTGTGGACGCCCGTCGTCGTCTCTTCGGAGGTTCCCCGGATCCCGGCCAGCAGCTCGGGCCGCTCGTCGTGAACCCACCTGGTCAGGTCGCCGCCGTCGTCGAGGATCAGGTTGGGGCCCTCCTGCTGCCAGTTCAGGGTCTGGTCGGTGCACCACCAGTACTCCTTTTCGCTCTCCCCCTTCCACGCGAACACCGGGGTGCCGGCCTCGGCGACCGCGGCGGCGGCGTGGTCCTGGGTGGAGAAGATGTTGCAGGAAGCCCAGCGCACCCGGGCCCCCAGGGCCTCCAGGGTTTCAATCAGCACCGCGGTCTGGATCGTCATGTGCAGGGAGCCGGCGATGCGAGCCCCCTCGAGCGGCTGCCGGGGGCCGTACTCCTCGCGCAGCGCCATCAGGCCGGGCATCTCTTTTTCCGCCAGCTCGATCTCCTTGCGGCCCCATGCCGCCAGCCCGATGTCGGCTACCTTGAAATCGCCCGCATTGCCGTTGCCCGCCGCGCGCGCCGGGTTGTCAGTGCCTGGTGGTGTCGTCGTCACGTCATTCTCCGAGGTGGTGAAGGGTTCGGGGCGGGCTGCCCAGCGGTTCCCGCCGACTGCCCGGCGGTCGCCAGGTTTCGCCAATAGAAGATAGGGCACCGGGAAAACCGGAGATCCCCGCCCGGAGAAGAACCGGACCTGAGGCGCCGGGTTGGCACCTGCCTCCGGATCCGGCCGGCCACCGGCGCGTCTCCGAAAACCGTCAGAAAGTCGGCGCCGCGGCCGCCTCGACGGCGACGTCGAGGACAGAGGGGAGGCCGCTGGCAAGGGCGCGCTCCACCGCCGGCCTCAGCTCGCCGGAGTCCTCCACGCGTTCGCCGTATCCGCCGAGGGCCTCGGCGACGCGGTCGTACCGGGTCGGCAGGAGGTCGCAGCCGATGGTGCGGTCGGGGCCGTACTGGCGGATCTGCAGCTGCACCTCGGCGTTCCAGCGGGCGTCGTTGCCGA
>JAPOZF010000442.1:2531-3387 GCA_026706165.1 Gemmatimonadota bacterium | reverse complement strand
GCTCTCCTGCTCTTCCGCGTCGCACGTAGCGCCCACCGAGGCGGCGTGCTGCAACAGACGCATGGAAAAGACGGTCGTGGACAAACCCAGGTGGGCCGCGTGCAACGGCGTGCCATAGGCTTCGAGGTCCCATACGCCGGAGTTCGCCAGCAGGTGCCTCACCCGGGCGTGAACGAAACGGAGGCGCATCGACAGCTTCCATCCGTCGCCGTTCCTGCGCAGGCCGCCGGGAAAAAACACCTCCAGCAGATGCCGGTTGTTCTGCATGAGGCGTCTTCTCGCCGTCGACCGGTTCAGAACGCGTCCGGTAGTGGCGAAGGATTTGGCGATCAGCGTCGAGAAGCCCTCTATCAGCACCCCCGTGACGAAAGCGACCAGCACCCGGGTCGCATTCAGGTGGAAGGCGCGCACACCGGGCCTGAAGGCTTCGTAGTCGAACCAGGGAGGGTTCTCGTTGTCGACTTTGTCGAAGAAATCCCGCATTACCTGCGGGGCGGTGGCCAGAACCTCGTTCTCCTGGTCTATCCCGGCCTTGATGAACCGGTGCAGATCGGTTGGCGGCAGGGAGGCGAGCTCCTCCATGACCGGGTCCAGCTCGGGGTCCCCGATGGCCGTGTTCGTGATATAGTTGTCGGCTTTCTCCTGGTTGTAGAGACGGGCCCTGGCGTACCCATCGATGTATGCAGAAGGTGGGGATACCGTTTTCATGTTGCCGTCGGCGTCATGAGATAGTCCACGGTCCAATGGCTGCAGTGGATTGTCGGGAAGGTGTTTCGAGGATTACTGCTGCGTTGTTGTTGGTGGGGATTTCAACTATTTGGAGGGGATTTCGATTTGCTGAGGGGTTTACTTGAAT
>JAPOZF010000442.1:0-2520 GCA_026706165.1 Gemmatimonadota bacterium | reverse complement strand
ACGGATTCCTCGGAGGATCCGCTACGATTCCAGGACGCGGATCCGGTTAAACCCGGTTCCCTGAGAGTCCCGGGTTCTGGTTCTTCACGGCCTTCCGGAGGGTTGCGGACGGCTTCACTTTTCCAGAATGAACTCGCAGCCGAACCCGATGGTTTTTACTTCGAGCAGCTGCAGGGAGAGTTCGGGGAATTTCAGGATCCGCCAGCCGTCCCTCATGGCCTCGCCAACCGATGCGTACGGCCAGTCCCCGGGATTGTCGGGACCCTCGAGGAGCTCGCCGTTCTCGACCAGCGCCATCCCGATGACCTCGGAGTCGATCGCCGTGGAACGGCACTGCAGATAGAGCAACCTTTGCGTTCGGTTGGCATCGAGGACCTGCTCCAGGTCTTCCTCGGTGAGGGTTCCCGCCCTTAATTTCTCCAGCCACTGCAATACCGTCTCGCGGTCCATATCATTCACTCACCATCAACCACCGTTCCCACCGGCTGACTGCACGCCGGAAGGAGATGCGCCAACATGCCATTCATCGAAGTCAAGATGCTGTCGGGTCGGTCGGATGACCAGAAGAAGAGGCTTGCCGCCGCCATCACCGATGCCATTGTCGACATTTGCCAGTCCCCCCGCGACGGCACCATGGTCGTGATCGAAGAGTACGAGCCGGATCACTGGGCCGTCGCCGGGCAGATGGTTTCCGAGCGGGGGTAACGGTGCGCCGGGAGGGCGTCAGAACTCGTTGCGCACCTTTGCCGGCGCCCCGCTTCGCAGGGACTCCCAGCAGGAGAGGCCCGTCGACACGATCCGGGCCCCGTCCCGCACGCCTACCCACGGCGCCGCCCCGTTCAGGACGCAGTCCGCCATGTGGCGCATCATCACCTGCATCTCGCCGTAGTGACCGCCGCCGCCGGGGAATTCGGCGGTGTGTTCGGAACTCGGAACGAGGCCACGCGGGTCGAGCGCCTTGCGGTTGTCGCGGATGGTCCCCCTGGTGCCGTACAGGGTAAGGCTGAGGCCGGCGACGCCCGGGGGATGCACCATTCCCAGGAATGCCGCCACGCGGCCGATGGCGCCGCTGGCGAAACGGACGTTGATGACGAAGTTGTCCTCCTGGGGGTAGTCCGGGGCCACCCCGCTGCGCAGTCCGTAGCAGTGCACTTCCTCGATGTCCCCGAAAAACCAGCGCAGCAGGTCGATCGGATGGCAGGCGCCCCCGAGGATGAGGTCCTGCGGCATGGTTAGACGCCAAGGCGAGTAGTCGTACACCGGCCGCAGGTCGTGGATGTAGTGGGCCTCGCCCAGAAACAGCTCGCCGAGTTCCCCGGCGTCGCAGGCGCGCCTGGCCTCCATCAGGTCGTAGCGCCCGCGCATCGTCTGCGTGACCAGGAGCACGAGCCCCGAGCGGTCGACCGCCTCGACGACCGCCTCGACCTCCGCCATGGTGTAGACCATCGACTTGGTGACCATCACGTGCTTGCCTGCGTCGAGGGCCGTGAGGATCTGTTGCGCGTGCAGAGGTCCCGGTGTGTAGATGCCGATGATGTCCAGGTCGTCCCGCGCCACCAGCTCGTCGTACTCCGCAGTCGCATGATCGATTCCGTACTCCCTGGCGACGCTTTCCAAGAGCTCGGGCCGGGTCTCGCACAGGGCGGTCACCCGCATCGGCAGACCGCGGCCCTGCGGGTCGTTGGCCCCGAGAAGGGTGCGCCCGTGTCCCAGTCCGGCCACGCCGACTTTGAGCTCGCTCATGGTATCGCCGCCGGGGCCGCCAGTTCCGGGTACTGCGGTCCCTGGACGACCTCGCCGACCGCGACGTTTTCCACCCGCGCCATGCGCTCGTTCCAGCTGTCCCCGAGGCGGCGCGTGGTCCCCGGCATGAGGTGCAGGATGTAGCTGTAGCGGGGGTTTTTGGTGCTGTTTCCGTACGACCCGTGGAGGGTTCGGCAGTGGTGGAAGTGGCAGTGGCCGGCCTTCACCTCGCAGGGCACCGGAGCGAGGTCGGCCCCCTCGGGAACACCTTCCTGCCCGAGCACCCAGTGTGGGTCGCCGACATCGACGTCTTCACGGCTGAATGGCATCTCCCAGCGGTGACTGCCCGGGATTACGCACATGCAGCCGTTGGCGGTGGTAGCGTCGTCGAGGGCGATCCAGCAGGTGAACAGCTCGGGGGGGCCGACGTGGTCCCAGAAGGTGTAGTCGCGGTGCCACGCGAGCACCGCGTCCTGCTCGCGCGGGGGCTTGTAGATCATCTGGTCCTCCCAGACCCGCACCGGCGCTTCGGCCAGGTCGTGGGCCAGGCTGCCGATCGCTTCGTTTTTCAGGACTTCCGCGAAAACCGGGTCGTGGCGGAACAGGTTGACGATCTTCTGCGATGGCAGCTGGCCCCTGGCGCGGGAACGCTCCACCGTTTCCCCCTTCAGGTGCGCGGGGTGGTCGACGCTGCCGTCGAGAAGCCCGTCGATGCGGCGCTTCAGCCCGTCGATCTGACCGTCGTCGAGAACGCGCGGGCCGGCTGTGTACCCCATG
>JAPOZF010000357.1 GCA_026706165.1 Gemmatimonadota bacterium | reverse complement strand
AAGCGACCCGGCTGCCGCTGGCGGGCGGGTTCGGTCTGCGCCAGCGGGAGGACGTCGAGCTCCTGCACGGCCGCGTCGACGTCGCCATCGTGGGATCCGCCCTGCTCGAGGCCTGGGAAAGGGGCGGCGAGGACGCGTACCGCCGCCTGCTGACGGAGCTCGCCGCCGGCAGGGCCCCGGCCTGAAGCCGGCGGCAACCCGGAGGCCTTCCCGCCAGCAGCAACCGACCCGCAAAGAGACCGCGCTCCGGCGGTCCCTCCATGTAATCAATCCATGAAAAGCCCGCCGTTGACATCCACGGTTTCACCGGTGATGTGGCGGGCGTCGTCCGAAGCGAGGAAAAGAGCGCAGGCGGCGACGTCCTCGGGCTGCCCCTTCTCCCCGAGCGGAATGGTCCTGGCGAGGTCGGCGTGGTCGGGGGAGAGGCCGCGCGTCATCGGGGTATCGATGACCCCCGGTGCCATGGCGTTGACGCGGATTCCGTGCGGGGCGGCGTAGCGCGCCAGGGTGATGGTCAGCGTGAAGATCGCCCCCTTGGCCGCCGCGTAGGGAGCGCTGGCCGCCAGCCCCCCGTTCTTTGCCGCCAGCGAGCTCATGCTGAGGATCACGCCCCGGCGGCGGGGCACCATCAGGTTCAGCGCCGCCTGCGAGCAGAAGAACATCCCTTTCAGGTTGATGTCGATCTGCTTGTCCCACTCCTCCTCGGAGCAGTCGTGGACCTTGGTGTGCACCAGGTATCCGGCGTTGTTGACGAGGATGTCGAGGCGGCCGAACTCCGCGGCGACGCGGCCGACTCCTTCGCGCACGTCCCGGGTCGAGGAGACGTCCATCCGGATCGCCAAGCCGGGAACCGGCAGACCGGCGCTGGTCGCCGCCGCTGTGTCCGCGTCGATATCGGCGACCGCAACGCGCGCCCCCTCTTCGGCGAAGCGCCTGCAGATCGCCTCGCCGATGCCCCGACCGCCTCCGGTCACGAGCGCTGTCCTGCCTTCCAGTTTTCCTGGCATCGCTTGGCTCCTCCGTAGGGCAGGTGAGTCTACGGATCGCTTTTTTTCCCAGCAAGCGACCTGCATGTGCGCCGCGGCGTTGGACCGGGGAGTGCGTCACATGGCTGTTACCCGCCCTTCCTACCTTTCGTTGAGCCCCGTCGAACCCCGACGGGGGAGAGGAGCAGGACCCGATGACACAACCAACCCCCCCGGAACAGACGCCGCGAAAGGAGAGGCTGGAGCCTGGAGGCCTTCTGGAACAGCGGCAGACCCTTCTGGAAACCTGCTCGGAGCTGCTGCGGACCGGAGACGAAGCGACCCTGCGGCTGGTGCTCAACAGCCACCACGCCGCGGACCTCGCCGACCTGGTACGCCGCCTCAAGGAGGAGGAGGGGACCCGAATCCTCGGTCTGCTGAGCCCCGTTCTGGCGGCCCGGACCCTGGCCGCCGCAGACCCGGCGACGGCCCTCGTCGCAACAGGGGCAATGAACGAGGGGATGCTGACTGCAATCGTGTCGCAGATGGCTCCCGACGACGCCGCCGACCTGCTGGCGGAGCTGCCCACCGGCCTGGGCGGCCGGGTTTTCGGGCAGCTGGAAGCGGAGCTTGCGGTCGAGATCGAAAAGCTGCTGGCCCACGCGGAAGAGTCCGGCGGGGGCATCATGACCTCGCGCCTGGTCGCCGTCCGCGACTCCATCACCGTCTCCGACGCCGTCCACTACCTGCGCGAATGGGCCGGGGACGAGGAGATCCTGTCGCTGTTCGTCGTCGACGATGGCGGCCGCCTGACCGGCACCTTGTCCCTGAGGCGGATGCTTCTGGCCGAGCCGGAGACCCTCATATCCGAACTCGTCGAGCCCGATCCGATATCGGTGCAGGTCGATGTCGATCAGGAGGAGATCGCCCGCATCTTCGCCGAGTACGACCTGCTGGCGGTGCCGGTGGTCGAAGAAGGGGGGGAGCTGGTCGGCCAGGTCACCGTCGACGACATCGTCGACGTGATCCGCGAAGAAGCGACCGAGGACATCTACGAAATGGCGGCGATGAGCTCCGGGGAGATCGGGGAGCGCTCGACCCTCGCAGTCATGCGGCGCCGGCTCCCCTGGCTGCTGCTCTGCCTGGCCGGCACCCTGGCGTGCGGGGCGGTAATCGATCGCTTCGAGGACCTGCTGTCCCGCATCGGGGCGCTGATCCTGTTCGTGCCGGCAATCATGGCGATGGGGGGGAACTCGGGGATTCAGACATCCACCGTCACCGTACGCAGCCTGTCGACCGGCGACTTCCCGCAGCGGAACCTGCTGCTGGTGGTGTGGCGGGAGCTGCGCACCGCCGTCGGCATGGGGCTGTTCTTCGGGCTGCTGGTGGGAGGGGTTGCCGGAATGTGGTCGGAGGCGGGAATCGTCGCCGCCTGCGTCGGAACAGCAATGGCCGCGGCGATCACCCTGTCGGCGCTCCTGGGGGCGGTGGTGCCCCTGGTTTTCCGGGCTCTCGGAATCGATCCCGCTGTTTCATCCGGACCGCTGATAACCACCCTCAACGACATCCTGTCGCTGGCTATCTACTTCACCATTACGGCAGCGGTTCTCCAGTCGTGGCAATGAGGCAGGCATGGGCCGCGGAACCCGCCTGTTTCCCCTCACCAAGTTCCGCTCGAAACCGGCGGTGCCGATCGGCGGCAAGTACCGGCTGATCGACATCCGATCAGCAACTGCCTGCATTCCAATGTCGACAGCATCTTCGTCCTCACCCAGTAAACCTGCGCCTCCCTCCACCGCCACATCAGCGCCACCTGCCGCTTCGACAGCTTTTCCGACGGATTCGTCGAAATACTGGCGGCTGAGCAGACCATGGAAAACGCCGACTGGTACCAGGGGACCGCGGACGCGGTGCGCCGGCAGATGCACCGCGTGCTGTCGCACAAGGCGACCGAGTGCCTGATTCTGTCGGGGGACCACCTCTACCGGATGGATTACCGCCCCTTCGTCGAGCAGCACAGGCAGCGGCGGTCGGACGTGACCATCGCCGTCAAGCCGGTTCCGCGCTACGCGGCCCCGGAGCTGGGAATCCTGAAGGTCGACGGAGACGGGCGCGTCGTCGACTTCGTGGAAAAGCCGCAGTCCGATGCGGTCCTCGACGAGCTCAAGCTCCAGGAGGGCGGCCGGGAGGGTGAGGAGATGTTCCTCGCCTCCATGGGAATCGACTTGTTCGAGTGTTCGGTGCCGACCAGCATGCTGATAGCCGGCGACGAGGACGACTTCGGCAGGGACATCATCCCCGGAGCCGTCGACAAGGTCGCGGTTTTAGATGTCGTTCACCGAGCCGTCCCCGGGGTCCCGCCGCGCCGGGCGCAGCCGCCATTCCCGCAGCCTGTGCCGCTCCAGGCCGTCCGGGTCGATCTCGATCCCGAGTCCGGG
>JAPOZF010000327.1 GCA_026706165.1 Gemmatimonadota bacterium | reverse complement strand
GAGCGAGTCGTACCGAGGGTGTACGGCGAGCGAAGGCAACGCCGTGAGCCGGGATGGATCGGCGTCCCGATGTCGAGATATTTCTGCGACGGGGCACTAGGGGATGCACCCCAACCGCCTCGCAATCTACGCCGTTGTCGCCGATATCCCCCATGGACGCGTCGCCACTTACGGCCAGGTAGCCGCTCTCGCCGGATTGAGGGGACAGGCCCGGCAGGTGGGGTACGCACTCGCCGCAATACCGGAGCCGCTCGAACTGCCCTGGCACCGCGTGATCAACGCCAGGGGCGGGGTGTCTGCGAGGAAACGTACCATGCTACACATGCTGCAGAGGCAGCTCCTCGAAGCGGAGGGGATCGAATTCCAGGGCGGCAGGGTCGACCTCGGGAGGTTCCGCTGGGACCCCGGTTCTGCTCCCATCCATTGAATCACAGCGCCCGTCCGCCAGTTGCCTTTCCCCTTCCGGTCCCGGCCCCCACGCCGGAGTCGGGAGATACGGGGCACCCCTGATGCCAGGGCCCCTTACCCTGAACCGGCGTATCCTCAGACTGGCGATTCCCAACCTGCTCGCCTCGGTATCGGTGCCTCTGATAGGCATTGCGGATACGGCGATGATCGGGCACCTCGACCAGGTCGCCTTTCTGGGGGCGGTCGCCACTGCCAGCGTAATCCTCGACATCATCTTCTGGGGCGCGGGTTTCCTGCGCATGGGGACCACTTCGATCGTCGCCCAGTACCACGGCGCCGGCGACCGGCGCGCCTGCGCCCGGAGTCTGTACCGCGGCCTGCTGCTGGCCCTGGTCATCGGTGCGGGCATCCTGCTGCTGCGGCAGCCGATCGCCTGGATCGGTTTCGAGCTCGCCGGGGGCAGCGAAGAGGTCCGGTACTGGGGACAGCGGTACATCGACGTGCGCATCTGGAGCGTGCCGTTGAACCTTTCGGTTCTCGTCCTCATCGGGTTCTTCCTCGGCACCGCCAACGTCCTCGTTCCGATGTACATCACGTTTGCCACCAACCTGGTGAACGTGGCGGCAGACTACGCCCTGATCTTCGGCAACTGGGGAGCGCCCGAACTGGGGGTCGTCGGGGCCGCCTGGGCGGCCCTGCTGTCGAGTGCGGTCGGGCTGGCTGTCGGGCTCCTGGGCCTGGCGGCGAGATACCGCGATTACCTGCGGCAGTCGGCCGGGCAGCTGTTCGACCGCGGCGCAATGCGGCACCTGATGTCGACCAGCACCTACCTGCTCGCCCGTACTCTCTGCCTCCTGTTTTCCCAGTTCCTCCTGCTCGCCGTCGTGTCGCGCCTGGGGGAGGTTCCGCTTGCCGCCCACGCCATTGTCTGGCAGATCTGGGGACTGGTCAGTTTCGCGGTGGACGGCTTCGCCCACGCCGCCGAGACCCTGGTCGGCAACAGCCTCGGGGCGGGTGATTTCACGGGAACCCGCCGGTTCTGCAGGCGAATCATGGGGTGGGGAATCGGTACAGGATTCTGTTTTGCTGCGGCCTTCGGCACGGGCATGAACGAGCTGGCGTCCGCGTTTACCGAACACCGGGAAGTCGTCGCAGCCATCCTTCCGCTCACCCCCATGCTCGCCCTGGCGCAGCCCATGAACGCCGCGGTTTTCGTGTTCGACGGGATATTCATCGGGGCCAACGACGTCGCCTACCTGTCGGGGGCCATGCTTGTCACGGCGCTGCTCTTCTTTCTCCCGGCGATAGGGTTGCTCGTTTTCCTTCTCGACGGGGGGCTGCTGGAGGCCTGGCTGGCGTACATTGTCCTGATGTTCGGGAGACTGGTGACACTGTGGAAACGCTACCGCAGCGACGCCTGGCTGCGGACCTTCGTCAGCTCCCGGTGAATCCGCATCATCCCTCCTGACCACGGACAAGGACACATGCCTTTCATCAATGAAGAGGAACTGCCCAAGCTGGAGCTGTTTCCCAAGGCGTTCAGCGGCATCGTTGCCGGGGAACGGATCATGTTTTCGTTCCTCGATCTCCAGCCGGGCTGCGAGATACCGGAGCACAGCCATCCTCATGAGCAGGCCGGCCTCGTCCTCCAGGGGAGCTTCCGCTTCCGCATCGGTTCCGAGGAGCGCCTGACCGGCCCAGGCGACGCCTTCATCGTCCCACCAGACGTCGTGCATTCCGGAGAGGTCGTGGAAGGGCCGGTAAAGATCGTCGACATTTTCTCGCCCCCCAGGGAGGATTATCTCGAGAAGTACAACCGCTACAAGGAAACTTCCGCCGCGACCCGGTGGGAGTAAGGAGAACGGCATGCCAGATACCGGAATCACAGCCGCGGACTGCGCCACTGTCCTGGTCGTCGCCATTACTCCGCGGCTTGCGGATGGACGCGTCGACGTAGGAGGTGCCCGCGGCAACGCGGAGTTCCTGATCGCGAGCGGCGCTGACTTCCTTATGCCGATGTGCGGGACCGGCCTGGTGTACGACGCCACCCTGGAGGAGTACGAAACCGCGGTCGGGGCAGTGGTGGACCAGGCCGGGGGCCGCGCTTCCGTCGTGCCGGGCATCGGTCCCGGGTACGGGCGCTCGCTGGAAATGGCCGCCGTCGCCCGCTCCGCGGGGGCGGCCGGGGTCATGATAATGCCGATCGTCGGTCCGGCTTCGGACAACGGGGCGAAAGTGGGCTTGGAGGGGATTGCCCGGTCATGCCGATTGCCGGTCATCCTGTACCAGAGACGGCTCGACATCATGCCCGTGGACCACGTCGTCGAGCTCTGCCGCCTGGACGAGGTTGTCGGGCTCAAGTACGCCGTCGACGATTTGTCCGCGTTTTCGAGGATAGTCGAGAGGGCGGGGCAGCACGCTGCCATGATCTGCGGAATGGCTGAAGACCCCTGCATCGACTACCTCGAAGCCGGAGCGGCCGGGTTCAGCTCCGGGATGGCCAACTTCGTCCCCAGGATGAGCCTCGAGCTGTTGCGCTCGTTTCGCGAGGGGGATGCCGGGGCCGCGGCGCGCTTGCGTGAGGAAATGGTGCCGTTCGAAGATTTCCGCGGCGAAGACTCCGCCCGCTACAGCTCCTCCGCACTTCACTCGGCTATGGAGTACGCCGGTCTGGCGGGGGGGCCGGTGGTTCCGTTTGCCGAGCCTGTCGCAGCGTCCGACCTGCCCCGGCTGCACGACATGATGGACCCAATGCTCCGCCGGGAGGCCGAACTCCGCGAATTGGCGACCGCGGCGGTTGCGGCGGGAGGGGGAGCTTCATGACCGCGGCTGGTGGCAGGCCGCTGCGCGTCGGCCTGGTGGGGACGGGAGGGGTCTGCGAGCAGGTGCATTTTCCCGGGTTTTCCCGCATTCCCGGGGTGGAGGGGGCCGCCCTGGTCGAAGGTGATTGCGGCCGGCTCGAAAGCAGGTTGCGGGAATGGGAGGTTGCCGCAGGGTATTCGCAT
>JAPOZF010000804.1 GCA_026706165.1 Gemmatimonadota bacterium | reverse complement strand
TCCCCCTCTCCGAGGACCTCTCTCGATTTGCGTCCCTGCAGTTGCCGCAGGTTGCTTCTGTACGCCTCCCGGCGGGGATTGAGGGCGCGCGCCCGCTGATAGGCGAGCTCGGCCTTCTCCCGCTCTCCAAGGCGCTCGTACACGACGCCGAGATTGTTGGAAAGGCTCGCCGACACGCTGTCCGCGGCGAGGGCCTTCTCGAGGTGCAACCGCGCTTCCTTCCACATACCGTTTTCGATGCACCAGAGCGCGTATTCGTTTACTCGCTCGACCTTCTCCTTCTGGCTGCGGGTGCGGGCGGCGTGCAGCGATTGCAGCTTGCGGTCCAGCTCGGGGTTCCTGCCGCTGAAGATCTCACCTCCACCCGCAGGGCCGGCCTTGGAACCCCGGCGGCGCGCTTCTGCCGCTCTTGAGGGGGGTGCGTCCATCCCGGCTGCAAAACCCGGGTCCGGGGCCGCAGTATTCACCGGCAGGGAGTCCCCGGCACTGGCAACGGAGCCGTCGTCCCCCGCAGTCGATACCGCCCCTCCAGCGGCCGTATCTTCTTGGACAATCTCACCTTGCGGACGGTTCCCCGGGTCGTCCCACCAGGGCTTTTCGGTATCGGGGCGGCGTTTGACCACCTCGAAGCAGCCGCTCCAGACCAGGCATGAGGCCGCAAGGATGGCGGCGCTCAGGGGAACGGCGCGGCCCGGGCGCGGCCGGGAACCGCCCGTTTCCGGTTCTGAAGCGACCCTGGAAAGATTCGTTGCCATGGCTGTCTGCAGTGCGGCCGACGGCGGCTGACGCCTTGGGAGTGCGGAGTTCCGGGGGCCTCCTGCCCGCCAGCCGCCGGGAAGCCCTTGCCGGCCCGGCGAAGGGGGCGCGCATGCTGGTCGACTTGCGGCACGGCGGCCGGTTCCCGGAAGCCCCGAGACAGAAAAGGGAGCCCGTTTTCGAGAATATAAGCAGTGACCTGCCGGACCTCATAAGAGCAGGAGGAAGGCAGTTTCGGTTTCGGCTCCCGTTACCGGAGAGAAGGCAGCCGTCGGCGAAGGATCGGGACACCCGCCAGCAGAAGGTAAAAGGGGGCGAACTCCACCAGCCTGACCCAGGCCTGCTCTTCCCATACGCCGAGGTGGAGGTAGCGGCCAAGTACTTCGTAGGAAAGCACCACCAGCCCGGAGAGGCAGAGCCAGGCGGGGTTGGGAAAAAACGGCAGAAAGGGGAGAATCCAGAGCAGGTACCAGGGATGCAGAGTCGGGGACAGCAGGGTGAACACGGACAGAACCACGAACAGCGCGCGCAGCGGATCGGCCATGAGCACGGGAGCTGCCAGGCAGGTAAGCGCCACTGCTCCGGCGCAGAACAGGCGGGCCCCGGAATGGGCTCCCTCCGCGTCGACTCCGGCCAGGCGCAGACCCTCGACTGCAAGGGAGAAGACCGAGTCGTTGAAGCGCCACCTCGCCGCGTACGCCGACAGGCCGTCGAAGAGACCGGCACCCGCGCCTGAGTAGGGAAGGTACCCGGCCAGGACGCCGACGGGAAGAAGCAGCAACGGCATGCGCCCCCTCAGGCTGAGCCAGGCGCGCAGGTCCCTCCCTCCGTGGTTCCCGAACTCGCGCCAGAACAGGGGTGCCGCCAGCAACGGAATCAGCTTGGCCAGCACTGCCGCCGCCAACGCCAGGGCCGCCGCCCCCCGGCGTCCATTGAGCATCAGGGACGCAGCTGCCATGAGCAGCGCGATGCCGAGGGGGTCGATGTGGCCGCTGCCGGCGATCTCGACTACGGCAAGCGGGTTCCACAGGTAGAGGAGCACCCATCGGGGGTCGCGCCCGGAGCGCCGCAGCAACAGGATCAGGATGGCGGCCAGCAGCGCCTCGCAGCAGAGAAGGGCGGCCTTCATCGCGGTCACGGTATGGCTGACCGCGGAAACCCCGAGAAAGAACAGCTGCGCCAGGGGCGGATAGATCGTCGGCACGTCCTTGTGGTTGATGTGGGGGTAGTGGACGTCCCGCAGCTCCTCCACGGCGGGGTCCCCGGGGGAGTGCATATACGGGTTGATCCCGGCTAGCTGGACGCGGCCGTCCCACAGGTAGCGGTATATGTCGTCGGACAGGCTGGGAGCCGCCGGCAGGAGGGTGAGACGGAAGACCGCGGCACCGATCAGGACGGCGGCCAGGGAGCCCCGCCGCACGGCAACGAATGCGGCTCCCCCGGTATACGCCGCGAAAGCGACGGCGAAAAGCATCCAGAACCAGGGTATGGCGGGGCGCAGGTCTCCCAGCGAGGCGAGAACCAGCCAGGCTCCCTCCATGGCCGCGGCGCAACCATAGAGGGGGGCATCCCGTTTCAGGCGCTGCAGCTGGAGGGGCATCCGGGCGTGGAAATCAATAGGTCAGCCGGCGGGCGCCGGCGTAGCGGCTGCCGAAATAGGGCTGGTTGAGACTGTCGATTACCCCGCCCCGGCTCAGGCTCGCGTGGATGAAGCGGTCGTCCCCGACGTATACGCCGACGTGTGAAATCCCCGGGCCGGAGGCGGCGATGCGGAAGAAGAGGAGATCTCCGGGCCGCAGGTCATCGCGGTTGGCGATCGGGGAGCCGACGACGAACATCTGCTTCGAGGTCCGGGGAAGCTCGATGCCGTAGGCCTCGCGCACGATGGCCCGGGTCATGGCGGAGCAGTCCATCCCTGTGCGGGTGGTGCCTCCCCATTTGTAGGGGATTCCGAGGTACCCGTTGGCCACCTCAAGCAACCGCCGGGGACTGCTGTTGCGCAGGGCGCGCTGGCGGGCACGCAGCTCCTCGACGACCGTGCGGCCGCCGGGGGGCTCGCTCGTGTAGCGCGGTGCCGGTGCGCAGGCGGCCAGCAGGGAGAGCACCGCGAGGGCCTGCACCGGTTGGCGCCTCACGCCGGCCTCCGCAGCAGCTCGAGGACCCTCCCGATATCCTCCGGCAACGGCGAGGAAAAGCTCGCGGCCTTTCCCGTGGAGGGGTGTTCGAAGGCGAGCCTGCTCGCGTGCAGGGCCTGGCGGCCGATCAGCCCGAGCGCCTGGGTCGCGGCGCCGCGGTGCCCGGGGGCGATTCCGCGCAGGCGCGAGCGTCCCCCGTAGACGGGGTCGCCGAATACGGGGTGGCCGGCGTGCTGCATATGCACGCGGATCTGGTGCGTTCTGCCGGTTTCGAGCTCGACCCGAAGCAGGCTCAGGAAACCGAGCTGTTCGCAGGTCGTGAAACGGGTGACGGCGCGGCGGCCATCTTCGCGAACCGCCATCTGCACCCGGTCCCGGGGATTGCGGGCGATGGCTGCTTCGATCCGGCCGGCGCCCGGATCTCCCCAGACGACGGCGGCGTAGACCCGGCTGAGGGTCCGCGCCTCGAGCTGGGCGGCGAGATGGCGGTGGGCGCGGTCGTTCTTGGCGACGACCATCAGCCCGGTGGTGT
>JAPOZF010000176.1 GCA_026706165.1 Gemmatimonadota bacterium | reverse complement strand
GTAGATCAGGAACAGCCCGATCGTCACCAGCCAGGGGTTGCGGGGGTTCAGGCTTCTCGGGGTGCCGTCGGGGGCGAACTTGCCGATACGGGGCCCGAGCACCACCAGGACGCCGAGGGCGAAACCGCCGGCAATGGCGTGGATCACACCTGAAGCATAGGCGTCGTGGTAGCCGAGCAGCTTCACCATCCAGCCTTCGGCGTGCCAGCCCCAGGCCGCGTCGATCACCCAGAACACCGAACCGATCAGGATCGCCAGGATCCAGAAGGCCGAGGAGCGGATGCGCTCGATCACCGATCCTGAGACGATGGAAGCCGCCGTCCAGGAGAACAGGAGGAACGCGGCCCAGAAAACCCCGTTGAGCCGCGCCCAGCCGTCAGGGTCGCCGGCACCCCCCATGTGCGGGCCCATCAGCTCGCTCCAGGCAACCGCGTGAGGGGCCTCGACGAGGCCGCCCGTGAAGCCGGGGCCGTTGGGGAAGGCGAAATAGATCCACCAGCCGAAGAAGAAGAACGTGATGGTGACAAGCGGTATCAGCATCGTGTTCTTCATCAGGGTGTGTACGTGGTTCTTGTGCCGGGATACCCCGACCTCGTACATGCAGAATCCCACGTGGATGAAGAACATGAGCACGACCGTCAGCCAGTAGTAGAACTCGGTGAAAATGACACTGAGGGAACTCAACTCGGTGTTCATCTTTCTCCTCCCTTTTTTGGCTTGGGATGCCGCCGCGTTTGACTTGCAAAAAACGGCCCGGCCGGATGCCGGATCAAGGAAAAATTTTCCCGTCGGCCCCGAGTCGTGACCGGGCGAGCAAGCCTTCTCCCGGGGGAAATCCCCACCCTGTTCAAGGGGCGTATGGTATTGGTAGACTTTCGAGGATCTCCCACCTCGCGACTTCGCATTCGAGGCGCCTTTCCACGGGCCGGACCTGCGGACACACCGGTGGAGGAGGTCGTTCCCGGCACACCGAGGTCTGATTCATGCGGATCCTGTTCGTAACCCAGTACGGCCCATCGATGGCGAGCAGCCGGACGCGGGTCTTCCAGTACCTCCCCTGCCTGCACCGTCACGGCTTCGAGACCCGGGTGATCACCGTCGTCCCGGACGGCGGGACCGAGGGTTCGGGACTGCTGGCGACCCGGAGACCCTGGCGCAAGATCTTCTATTACCTCCTCACCTGGTGGCGCACCCTGCTGTGCGGGTGGCGAGCCTGGCGGTCGAGCCCCGGCTGCGACCTGCTGTTCGTCCAGAAAGTCATCTTTCCCTGGCCTGTGAGAGTCCTGCTGCGGCTTCGGGAGCCGCGGGTGCTGTTCGACTTCGACGACGCCATCTTCACCAGCGAGATCCGCGGCCTCCACTGGACCGCGGCCTGGAAGGAGCGCCGCAACCGCCGCGGCCTGCCGGCGATGCTGAAGCTGGCGGAGGGGGCTGTCGTCGAGAACGACTACACCGGCAACTACGCCGCCCGCTACTGCAGGGTCACCAGGATCACGGGGCCGGTGGATACCGAGGCAATCCGCCCCCCCGCAGGCGGGCGGCGCGCCGGAGAGACCGTGGTCGTCGGGTGGATCGGAAGCGCCTCATCGGCACAGTACCTCGACCTTCTGCAGGTCCCTCTGGCGCGGTTGGGGAAGCGCTGCCCCGGGATCCGGCTTCGCCTCGTCGGGGCGGCCTCCTGGCCCTGTGCCGGGGTGTCGGTGGAGACGAAGGAGTGGAGGCTGGAGGAGGAGAGCGGCGACCTGTCCGGGTTCGACATCGGGATCATGCCGCTTCCCGAGGATCCCTGGACCCTCGGAAAGGGGGGTTACAAGCTGCTCCAGTACATGGCGAGCGCCTTGCCTGTGGTCGCAAGCCCGGTCGGGATCAACGCCGAGATCGTGGTGGACGGAGTCACGGGGTACCTCGCCGGCACCGATGAGCAGTGGGAGGAGAAGCTGTTCGCGCTGGCCGCCGACCCCGAGCTGCGGGCGCGGTTGGGCAGTGAGGGAAGGGAACGGGTCGAGGCCGTGTACTCCCTGGCAAGCCAGCAGGGGAAGTTCCTCAAGCTGCTCCGCGGGGGGAGTGACTGACCCCCGAATTGTCGCCTAACAGCCCGTTGAAAAAGTCCATCCGGGCTGCGGCCGGCCCTGACGGCCGCAGACGGCGTTGCGCTCCCTCCCCGAATCCCTCGATTCGACTCGGTCGCGCGCCTAGTTGGGGCAGAAAAATCCAGGTAGGGATGGGATCGGATTTCGTGATTTTTCTGCCCCAAGTCTTCGACCGCCATGACTCGGCCTCGCCTGCAGAGCAACTTATCAACGGGCTGCCAAGGTCGGACCCCGGCCCGGTAAGGGGCTGAACGGCGCGGTCGAGGGCAAGTCCCCTCTCGCCTTGCAAGCTGGCATGCAGCCCTCCTTCGGCAGACCTTGCCGGGACAACGGCAGAAAAAAGCCCCCGGCGGCAGTACCGGCCCCCGGGGGCTTCCCGGTGTTTCTGTTACTTCCAGGAACGGCCTTCTGTACCAGAAAGCCGGTTCTCCCAGGCTGGCCTTTCGTCAGCCGTCGGTCTCGTCCTCCTCCATTCCGTCGTCGTCGCCAGCCATCTCGTCCTCATCGTCCATCATGCCCTTCAAGGGGGTGATGGTCACCGCGATGACGCTGGCGGTCTCCGGGTATTCGAACTCGTCGTCTACCAGGCGAACCGTGCCGCCCTCGTCCTCACCTGTGTTCGGTCCGGACTGATTCATCGGCTGATCGGGGCCGGTCCGGGGCTCCTGGTTGACCTCGGTGCCGGCGTCCCAGAGCATGATCCGGCCGGTGATATCCCCCTTGATGGGATGGCCGTCCTCGAACAGGGCGATACCGGTCGCATCGGGGGCGAAGAACAGGTCGTTTGACTGGACCAGCATGGTGGCAAACGACAGGTAGGTGCCCTCTCCGGCCTCGAACTCGAAGACGTAGCTGTTACCCGGACCCATTCCACCACCTGGGCCCAGGGGCCCGGGCATGTCGCTGCCCTCGGGCGTATTGAACACCGTGGCGCCAATTGCTTGAGACAGGGGACCGGGATTGCCGTCTTCAGCCAGGGGTTCGAGGCCCTCGCCGCGGTCCACTTCACCCTCGGTGAACAGGGGCTGACCGTCGCTGTGGACGACGAATACGCCCGGGGCGAGGTGATAAGGCGCTTCCTCTGTGGTGACATTTGAGATCGCGACCTTGAACGCCTGCGGGCCCATCACCTCGTCCATCATTTCGGGCGGCTTCGGCCGCGACTCGGAAAGACCCGCTACAGGAACGCTTGTAGTCCTGACGCTGCTTACGCGCTTGGCGGCCCCCTCCGGGTCCACGGACGAGTGATTGGTAGAAACAGGGTCGCGATCGGTGCACGCGCCAAGGGTGAGGACGCAAGCGAGCAGGGAAAACAGAAAGAACTTCATGAGAAACC
>JAPOZF010000571.1 GCA_026706165.1 Gemmatimonadota bacterium | reverse complement strand
TCCCGATGAATCAGCGGCCAACAGAAGAACCGGCAGCCGAAGACCAGGTCCCGGCTACTCCTCACCCGGTGGGTGAAACCGGACAGAGTGCACCGGGGGTTCCCGAAGAAGGTGCGGCAGCCGACCCGCCCGGAGTGCAGTCATCGCCTGCCGAAGAGGTCTCGCCTCCCGAAGGGAAGGTGACCCCTTCTGAAAGTTCGAATCAGGGCAACGGCGAGAACGTCCCTGTGGAAGGGGATGGCGGGGAGGATTTTGCGGCCATGCTCGATGCCGCTCCCGATGTCGGCAGCACGCAGGAACTGGTGCTCGGTGAGAAGATCAGCGGAGTGCTTTCACAGGTGAAAGGGGAGAACGCCTTCGTCGACTTCGGAGGCCGCAGCGAAGGGGTCATCAAGAGGGCGGAGCTGATGAACGAGGACGGAGAGATGATCTTCGGCGCCGGCGATCCCCTCGAGGCCTACGTCGTCAGCACGGACGAGGAAATCATTCTTTCCCGTTTCCTGAGCAGGAATCAGCGGCAGGCGGACATGCTTTACCGCGCCTTCAAGTCGGGCATGCCTGTGGAGGGAAAGGTAACGGCGGTAAACAAATGGGGCCTGGGTGTAGAAATTGAGGGAACGCGGGCGTTCTGCCCGAAATCCCAGATCGACACCCGGCCGGTGAAGTCGGTTGAGGAATACCGCGGACAGACGCTGCAGTTCCGGATCCTGCGCTACCGCGACCACGGACGCAATATCGTCCTGTCGCGCCGCGCCCTGCTGCAGGCCGAGGTCGACAAGGCGGCAAAGGAGGTCCGGGAGGGGATCGTAAAGGGAGCCCGCCTGCAAGGGAGAGTGACCCGCCTGGAGTCGTTCGGGGCGTTCGTCGATCTCGGTTCCGATGTCGAAGGCCTGGTTCACGTCTCGGAAATGCGGCACGAGCGCGTCGAGCACCCCCGGGAGGTCGTCGAGGAAGGTACGGAGATCACCGTCTCCGTCCTCAGGACGAAGAACCTGGGAGACCCCAAGAAGGAGCGGATTTCGCTGTCGATCAAAGCGCTCGAGGAGGATCCCTGGGACCGGGTGGAGAAGCAGTTCCGGCAGGGCAGCGTCGTGCAGGGTACCGTGGACGCTATCGAGGATTACGGGGCCTTTGTCGAACTCGCGCCCAACGTACGGGGAATGGTCCACGTTTCCGAACTCGCCGAGCGCCGCGTCAACCACCCCCGGGACGTCGTCTCCGTCGGCGACCGGGTCAAGGTCGCCGTGCTCGAAGTCGATTCCCGCCGCCGCCGGCTGCGGCTGTCCATGAAACGGGCGGAGAAAATGGAGGCGGACAGCAATCTCGAGGAGTTCCGCAAGCGCCAGGCCGAGGAAGTCGACGACCAGGCGGCCGGCAACGCCCTCGCAGACGCCCTGAAGCGGGCGGGCCTCGGCTGAGGCTGATTCCTCTCCAGTGTCCGCACGGCACAAAGCCGGCAGCATCCTCGATTCCCTGACAGGTCCCGCCAGCCGGGACGGGTACTACGGAGAGTTCGGGGGCGCTTTCGTCCCGGAGATTCTACGCACCACCCTCGACGAGCTCTCCGAAGCCTTCTACCAGGCCGCGGAGGACCCCTCTTTCTGGGAGGAGTTCCACCGGGTGATGAGCACCTACTCCTGCCGGCCGACCCCGGTAACCTTTCTCGAGAACCTCTCGGCGGAACTCGACGGCCCCTCTATCTACCTCAAGCGGGAAGACCTCAACCAGACCGGCGCTCACAAGATCAACAACGTCATGGGGCAGGGGCTCCTCGTCCGGCGCATGGGCAAGAAGCGGGTGATCGCCGAGACCGGAGCCGGGCAGCACGGAGTCGCCACCGCCACCATGGCGGCGCGTTTCGGATTGCGGTGCACCATCTACATGGGCGCGGAGGATGTCGAGCGCCAGCGCCCCAACGTTTTCTGGATGGAGCAGCTCGGCGCCGAGGTCATCTCCGTCGAGGACGGCACCGCCACCCTCAAGGACGCGATCAACGAGTGCTTCCGCGACTGGGCCTTCTCGATGGGGGACACCCACTACGTGCTCGGCACCGCGTGCGGACCTCACCCGTTTCCGGCGATGGTCGCCCGCTTCGTGCACGTGATCGGGCGCGAGTCGCGGGAACAGATGCTGGAGAAGTGCGGCCGCCTGCCAGACCGCGTGTACGCCTGCGTCGGCGGGGGCTCCAACGCCACCGGCATGTTCCTCGGCTTCGTCGACGATCCGGAGGTCGAGCTGGTCGGCGTCGAGGCGGGGGGACTCGGCCTCGATTCCGGGCACCATGCCTCGCGCCTCGCCGGGAAGGACGGCTCGGCAGGGGTGGCGCAGGGGTACAAGACCTATTTCCTGCAGAACGAAGAGGGGCAGATGCTCGACACGCACTCGGTATCCGCCGGCCTCGACTACATCGGGGTCAGTCCCATCCTCGCCCACCTGCACCGGTCGGGACGCGTGCGTTTCGAGGCGGCGACCGACGAGGAGGTGATCGCGGGCCTGCGCAGGCTGATGCGCCGCGAGGGGATCGTAGGCGCCCTCGAGAGCATGCACGCCGTCGCCGGCGCGCTACGCGAAGCGGCCGACCTGGGCGGGGATCAGATTATCCTGGTCAACCTCTCCGGCCGCGGCGACAAGGACATCTTCACGATCGGCGACGCGCTCGAGGATGAAAACTGGAAGACATTCCTCAGGAACAAGGCGTCGAGGCTGTGAATTCCGGGCTCGCTGACGGCGTTGCGCATCTCCGGGTTTCACCGAACTCCGCGGTAACGGCCCTTTCGAATCGGGCGCCTCGCCCCCGCCTCAATGGAAACTCAGTTGCATAGGGCAATACTGGAAAGCCACCTGCGCACCGAGCTGGGCCGCGAAGACCGGGCAATCCTGTTGATGACCCACGTGGTCGTCGGTTTCCCGTCGCTCGGGGCGAACTGGCGCATGCTCGAAATCATGCAGGAAGTGGAGGTCGACCTCGTCGAGCTGCAGATGCCGTTCAGCGAACCGGTCGCCGACGGACCTGTTTTCGTGCGCGCCAATCAGCTCGCCCTCGAGGCCGGGCTCTCGGTCGACGAGTACTTTGAATTCATGTCCCGGGCGACCGCGAGTTTTTCCTTCCCCCACCTGATGATGGGGTATTACAACACCGCGTACAAGCTGGGGCACGAGGTCTTCTGCGGGCGCCTGCGCGCCGCGGAAGCCGCCGGTTTCATCCTCCCGGACCTGCCCTTCGAGGAGTACGGGGACCTGTTCGACCTCAGCCGCGACAACGGACTGAGCCCCATCCTGCTGATGACCCCCACCAACAGGCAGGAGCGCCTTGTTGCGATCGGCGAGCGCGCCAGCGGTTTCGTCTACGCGGTGGCGCGCAAGGGTGTGACCGGGAAAAAGACCGAGCTGGAACAGGGGCTGTACCGGTTCGTCGGGCGCTGCCGGGAAGCGACCCG
>JAPOZF010000588.1 GCA_026706165.1 Gemmatimonadota bacterium | reverse complement strand
GCGAGAAGCATCCCGTCGCGGTGCCAGTTCTGGTACTCGGTGCCGGGTGCAGGACAGTTCGAGCTGTAGCTGTCGATCTCGATGTCGTCGGTTCCCCACACGCGTTCGAGCAGCTCGGGCACCAGGGGGTTCTCGGTGACGACGGGATCGCAGAACGGATCTCGAACGGGGGGTAGATCTTGAACCGCTGCTTCTGCGTCACCCGTCCCTGGCCCGTTGACAGCTCCCCCTTCAACGTCGTCGAGTTCCATGCCTCGACCCGGTCCATCATCGGCTTGCAGCGCGCGTAGATCCGGTCGATGGTGTCCACGGGAATGAGGTCATCCAACACGACGAAGCCGTTGATCTGGAGTTCGTCGACGAGCCGATCGATACCGGGCTGCATGGCCTTGCTCCTGGTTTGTTCCGGATCTGAACCTTCGTCGGGGAAGGCGTGCGCGTACGAGGGCCGAAGGGGCTACCGTATCACGGTGCCGTCGGGGCGCCTCGTGTTCCTGGGGACCCCCGGGTCCCTGGCCGGGAAGCGGGCGGCGAGCTCCTCGTCGATGTCCACCCCGAGCCCGGGTTTTCCGTTCGGCCACATGTAGCCGCCGCGCAGCTCCGGCGTTCCGGGGAACACCTCCTTCAGGGTCGGGTGGGTGTTGAGGTAAACCGATGCCTCCTGAATGCCGAAGTTCCACACGTTCAGGTCGAGCATCAGGTTGGCCGCGTGCCCGACGGGGGAAACGTCGGCCGAGCCGTGCCAGGCGGTGCGGACGTTGAAGGCTTCGCACAGGGCGGCCATCTTGCGCGCCGGCGTCAGCCCCCCGATCGCCGAGATGTGCAGCCGCAGGAAGTCTATCAGACGGTCTTTGATGACGGGAACGACCTCCTGCGGATTGGAGTAGAGCTCCCCCATCGCCATCGGCGTGCTCGTCTGCTCGCGCACGAGGCGGAAGTAGTCGTTGTCCTCCGGCGTGAAGATGTCCTCCATGAAGTAGGGCTTGTACTGCTCGACGTCCTTGGCCATCGCCAGGGCCTGTATCGGCGGCATCACCGCCTTGACGTCGAGGAGGATCTCCGGTTCCGGGCCGAAGGTGGAGCGGAACTGTTCGAAGGCGCCGACGATGTTGCGGCATACCGCCGACGGGTCGAGGATGTCCCCGTCCTCCATCGACGCCTTGCCGGTGATGACGGCCGGCCCGTGGAAGGCCCTGTCCCGTTCGGTCATGGCGCTTCCCCATCCGAACTTGATGTGGCGGAACCCCCGCTCCAGCAGCTCGCGGGTGAGCTCCTCGCGGTGGGCGCGGTCGCGCCCCTGGGGGATCACGTACACCGCCGCGGCCTCCCTGGCCTTGCCCCCGAACAGCTCGTACACCGGCATCCCCGCCACCTTGCCCTTGATGTCCCACAGGGCCTGGTCCACGCCGCTGACGGCGTTGTTGAGGACGGGGCCGCTGCGCCAGTAGGAGGAGGCGTAGCACGACTGCCAGATGTCTTCGATCTCGGCCGGATTCCTGCCGGCAAGGAGGGGTTTCAGGTAGTCGTCGACCGCGGCGGCGACGGCCGTCGGCCGCGTGCAGAACGAGGCGCATCCCACTCCGTAGAGCTCCGGTTCGCTGGTCTCCACCTTGACGACGGTGAGCGTGCGCGCTCCGGGCGGGTGGGTGACGATCGCCCGCACATCGCGGATCTCGAGGTTGCTCATCGGGTCCCTTTCGCTACTGGTACGGCACCGGGATCGAGTCCCCGTGCCAGGGGAAGGCGTAGGTCGGCCGGTGGGCGAAGCGGCGCATGCCCGCGTCCAGCCGGATGGATGTGCCGGGGGGGAGCTGCACGGCGAAGTACTTCGACCCCACCGGGACGGTACGGCCGTCACAGGTCAGCTCGACGAACTCGTGCTCGGCGAAGGCCCCGGCCTGCACGATCAGGTTGCGGGTTTCGCTGTCGTTCAGGTTGACGAGCTGGATGCCGGCGCTGTCGGCCCCCAGTCGGTCGACGAGAGCGGCGACGCCGGGCGGCAGCCCGGGCCGGGTGCGGTCGCTGTCGAAGTAGCGGACGGTGGCGCGCAGCAGCCCTCCGGTGTAGATCGATTGCGGCGCCCCCATCGTCACCTGCGTCAGCCCCTTGGTGTAGACCGTGGTGGGGGAAGAGACGTTGTCGGCGATCAGGGTTCCGGCGTCACGGGTTTCGTTCCGTATCGACTCGAAGTCGTTCAGGGCGTTCTGGTACTCCGCCTGCAGGATCTTCTCGGGCCAGTCCGGGTTCTGCCCGTCGTAGTACTGGAAGCGGGCCAGCTCGGTGTCGGCGTAGCTCTTCTCCCCGAGGACGGGCGGGTTGTTCCAGTCGCGCATCTTGTCGGTGTCCCGGATGCGGACGATGAGGTCGTAGTCCTCCCGGGCCATCGAGGCGTGGTAGAGGTGGGCGAGCTCCTGCATGCGGAAAGGCACGAACCTGCCTCTTTCGTAGTCGTAGTCGTCCCTCGTGTACTCCCAGCCGTCCGCACCGTAGCGGGACGGCAGCAGCAGCTGGCCGTCCTCGCGGGTGACGGCGTTGTCCATGAGCAGCCGGATCTGCGAGCGCAGCAGCTCGAGATAGCCGAAGTCGCCGGTGAGCAGGAGGGCGCACTCGGCGGCGATGGTGAGGGAGCTGAACATGATGTAGTGGCCGACGAAGGTGTTCCAGCCGTAGAGCCCGCCCCACCAGAGGCCGTTGCGGTTTTCGCCGATCACACCGGTCGGCCCGACGTTGTCGGGAAGGATGCCGCCGTTGAGCTCGATGCGCTCCATCCACCCTTCGGTGTAGTCGAGCACCCACTGTTTGTACTTCTCCTCCCCGGTATAGAGGAAGGCGTTGGTGATCAGGCCGGTGGCGCCGAGGCTGTGGGGGACGTCGCCGTTGAGGACGATGTGGTCGAACAGCTTGAGGATCTCCTCCCGGCGCGCCGGGTTCTCGAACCAGTTCCCCTCGAGTTCGGTCACCACCGGATCGAGGGTCGCCCGCACCTTGTAGGGGCGGTAACCCTTCTCGTACCCCGTTTCCCATCCCTGCAGCCACATGACGACGTTGTCGACGGTCGCGTGGCGCATGGGGCCGACGCTGGTCTGAATGGGGCTGCGGAAGACCCTGTGTTCGGGATCGTAGTTGGGGGCCTCGGGGTCCTCGTCCATGAACATCGCGGCGAACCGCCTGGCGCGGCGCACGTTCTCCGAGATGGTGGGGTCGGCAAGGCCGAAATGGTAGAAGGCCATGTTGCCCTCGCCCTGGTGGTACCACTCGTTGGCGCCGGCCGAGGCCTGGTTGTAGTACTCGTTGTGGATCTGGGGCTGGAAGCGGGGATGGACGCGGCTGACGATGTCGTCGGAAAAGAACCGGGTGGTTGCGTGCCACTGCTGCAGCCCGAGGTCGAGCACCTTCCGGTCCGCCCCCATGGCGTAGAACAGGCCCCAGTTGTACACCCTC
>JAPOZF010000476.1 GCA_026706165.1 Gemmatimonadota bacterium | reverse complement strand
GGAGGGACAGGTGGTGGGACTGACCTGATCTTGCGGCTGCTGCCAGAGATCCCGGAGCTCGTCGAGTTTTCAGCCCCGCAACAAGGACCGGCCCCGGACCCAGGTTGGTGGGGGTTACAGCAGTAGAAATGCAGCGGGCGGACGCCTCGTCCGGAACATCCGGCGCGGGCACCCGCCCATGATATCGACTACCGGGCCGTCATGACCCCTCCGCGGCGGCCATGGCAGCCAACAGCGCCCCGACGTCGTACTCCACCCCGCCCACAGTCACTGTGCCTCCATACGGAGGGTCCGCCGTCAAGTCGACGGTCATGTCGACGTTGATGTCCACCGGAGCTTCATACGCTTCGCCGCTTCCCACCAGGTCCCCCTTCAGGGTCGGCGGCTGAGCCGCCCCGTCGAAGGTCAGCTCGCCGTTGAGGACGAGCTGCCCGTCCTGGGTAAAATCCTCCAGTGTCATCACGTTGTCGGCAATCGTGATCGTTCCTCCGGTCTCCCCTTCGATGGTGCCGCCCCCCACGGCGAGCTTCACGAACGCCTCCTGCATTACGGGCACCAGCTTGCCGAACAGCTCAGTCGCCCGCGCCTGTGCCGCCGCCTCGTCCTCGGCCGTGGTGTCCGGTTCGGTCGGAGCGGTCTCCTCGTCGTCGCCGCACGCCAGGAACAGGGACATGATGCCGATCAGCATCCAGGTATGGCGGCGGCGGCCTGCAAGACGTAGTCTCATTTCGATATTCCTCCTTTTGGCAGGTTCACCCGCATCGTCTGCGGCCCGTTGGTCGGTAAATCCGGCACAAAAAATAGCCCATTCACCGCATGATGCGAGCGCTGCGATCCAGACCCGCTGGCGCCGCACCCGATCACGGTAATGAACCGTTCCGCATCGACGTCCCTTGATCCCATGGCAGCGATCACCGTTCTCGGCAGCTTCGTCGTCGGCATCACCGTGAGGGTGCCGCGCATGCCGGTCCCCGGGGAAGGGCTGATCGGCGATCTCTTCGACCTGGGTCCCGGGGGCAAGGGGACCAACCAGGCGGTCGGGGCGGCCCGCCTCGGTGCCGACGTCAGCCTCATCGCCTGCACCGGCGACGACCTGTTCGCCCCGGTCGCTGACGAGCTGTTCGAGCAGGAGGGGATCTCCCGCGAGCACATCCACCGCATCCATGGAGTCAACACCGCGGTCGGCATGGTGACCGTCCTGCCCTCCGGGGAGAACGCCATCGTCGGGCATCTCGGGGCCAACCTGGAAATGCGCCCCGAACAGGTCGAGGCGGCCGCGGGCCTGATCGCCGCAAGCCGACATCGTCATGACCCAGTTCGAGGGGCCCCCCGAGGCGGTCGAGCGGGCCATGGAGCTGGGCCGCAGGCACGGGGCCCTGACCCTGCTCAACCCGGCGCCGGCGCGGGCGGTCGAGCCGCGGCAGCTCGCCGACGTCGACCTCATGACCCCGAACGAGACCGAGACCCGCATCCTGCTGGGGCTGGCCCCGGACGATTCCGCCCCGACCGCGGAGCTGGCGCGCCGGTTGCTCGACCTCGGGGTCGGGCGCATCGTCGTAACCCTGGGGGAGCGCGGCTCCCTGATCGCCACGGCCGAGGGAATCGTCGAAGTTCCCGCGCCCCGGATCGACGCGGTCGACGCCACCGGGGCGGGCGACAGCTTCAACGCCGCCCTGGCAACCGGCCTGGGAGAGGGGCTGCCCCTGCCGGATGCAGTGGAGCGGGCCAACTTCGCCGGGGCCTTCTGCGCCACCCGGCTCGGGGTCGTCGACGGCCTCCCGACCCGCGCCGAGCTCGACCGGTTCATGGCCGCCAACCGGTCCTGACAGGAGAAGAGATGGGCAGCCAGTACCAGTACGCCGGCCTGAGAAACGCCAGGTCCCCCGGACTGCCGGTCGAGGTCTGCAGCGCCCGCCTGCACCGCCTCGCCCATGCCGAGTCCCGCCTGATGTTCCTCGAGGCCGCCCACGTCATCAGCACCCCCGAACGGGACGCGAAGGCCCTGCTTTCCCGCTGCCAGTACGAGGACGGCCAGCACGCCGACCGCCTGCGCCACAGGCTCACCGAGCTGCGGGTTTCCCGGCGGCGGGCGTTCGAGGAGCCGGACCCCGACCTCGATGTCCTCTTCGACGAGGCCATGCACTCGTGCGGAACCGCGGAGCTGCTTGCCGCCCTGGCCCTGGTCATCAAGCCGGCCATGGTCGAGGCCTACCGCCGCTACGAGCGGGAAACCAACGGGCTCGCGGACTACGGGAGCCTGCGGGCCCTGCGGGAAATCGTTGCCGAGGAGGAGGAGGGGCTCTCCCTGTTGCGGTCGGCGTACGCCGACGCCGTCGGGCCGTCGGCCCGGCCGCGGGCCCTCGCGGAGGAATGGTCCGCGCACCTGCGGCAGCTCCTCGAGGCGGCCGGAGGCATCGACGGAAGCGGCCAAAAACGCCCGGAAGCGCTGCGCGCCAGCCGCGGCCTTTCCCCCTACCGGATTCTGCGGCAGCAGGCCTGGGACGACACCTTCCCGAAGGTGTGGGACATCGAGCACGTCGGCGAGGAGGAGGTGCCCCCGCGCCTGGCGCAGATGATCTGCACCCGCCTCGGAGAGCTCACCATCGCCGAGGCGCTCTCGTTCGTGCTCTGCGAGACCGCGGGGCAGCCCTGGCAGTTCTACGTCGACGTCTCGCGCCACATGTGGGACGAGATGCGCCACTCCCTGTTCGGCGAGGCCGCTATCGAGGAGCTGCTCGGGGACCGCGCCGCCCTGCCCCTGCGGGAATGGGAGACGGAGTACCTCTACAGGCTCGATCCGCTGCCCCTGTACGCCATGCTCTGCGACGTCGAGTCCGGGCTGATGAAGTACCCGCCGGGCAAGCGCTTCGAGTACGAGTTCTGCCGCGACCGGGCGCGCCACCCCCTGATGACGACCCTGCAGGACTTCGACTGGGCCGACGAGGTGCTGCACGTCCACATCGCCCGCCGCCGGCTCAAGGCATGGTTCCCCGGCTCGCAGAAGGAGCTGGCCGCCCTGGCCGCCGACGGCATCGAGGCCCGCACCCGGGCCCGGGAAAAGCATCCGCCGGCTCCGCTTCCCGACATCGCCGGCCCCCTGTCCGCGAGGAAGCGGCCATGACCGCGGCGACGATCGCCGTCGGCGAAGAACAGGCGGCGTTCTTCCGCGAACACGGCTACCTCGTGATCGAGGCGATCACGACCCCGCGGGAGGTGGCACAGCTGCGCGCCGTCTGCGACCGGCTGTTCGCCGAGCGGGCCGGCAGGGAGGAGGGGAACCAGTACGATCTCGCCGGCACCGACGAGGAGGACCGGCCCGCCCGCCTGCCCCAGATCGTCAACCCGGTCAATTACGACGAAGCGCTGCGGGACACCCTGTTCCGCGCCAACGCGGCGGCGGCCGGCAGGGGCCTGCTCGGGGAGGATGCCGGCTTCGACACGAGC
>JAPOZF010000412.1 GCA_026706165.1 Gemmatimonadota bacterium | reverse complement strand
GAGCTGGAGGACGGCAGCATACGGACCGCCTATTACCAGAAACCCCGGTCGGCCGGGGACAAGTGCGCGTTTCTCTGGAGCAGGTGGAGCCTGCCCGACAAGGAAGGAGCCTGAACCGTGATATCCGACAAAGTGCTGGGAGCGTACGCCGCGGTGGGGGCCCGGGCCCCGTCAGAGCAGGCGGAGTGGTACTCGAGGGCGTGCAGCGAGTGGAAGATCGACACCTTCGAGATCCCCCTGCTGGGAGGAGTGCCCCTGGCCCCGGAGCTCGTCGAGGCGCTGGCAGGCGGCTCCGCTTCCCTGGTGGTCACCATGGTGGCGCAGTGGGCGACCAAGGGGCAGGAGAGCCCCGGGTACGGACTCTCGTCGCTCGACGAGGGGCTGCGCCGCGAGGCCCTGCTCGACGTCCAGTCCGCCATCCAGCAGTGCCTGACCCTGCAGCGCGCCGGGATCGGCATCCGCGCCATCGAGCTCCACACCGGGCGGCGCACCGGCAGCGCCGTCGCCCACGCCGTTTCCTTCGCCCGGAGTCTGCAGGAGCTCGCAGGAGCGGCGGCCGCGGCCCTGCCGGACTGCCGGCTCACCGTCGAGGTGACCGACAGTCTGCCGCCGGAGCACCCCATCGCGTTTCCGGGGGCCAAGAAGGCCTCCCTGACGACGGAGGAGCTGATCGAGGCGGTGGCCGCCGTAAACCTGGGTTCCCCCTGCCTGCCGATCTCGCTGGTCCTCAACTGGGGCCGGCTGCTTATCAACGGCGACCGGCCCCTCGACGTCGTCGGGCAGGTGCTCGCATCCCCGGTGCCGCTCGGGGGGGTGATCCTGTCCGGGGCCAATCCGACGCCGGACGGGTTCGCCGACGCCCACAACTCCCACCTCGACCCGGGGGGCGGCTTCACCGGGGAGGACGGCCGCGCCTGCGCCGAGGCGCTGCAGGCGGCCGGCGACTCCTGCTTCATCGGCATGAAGTGCGGGGTGACCTCATCCGCGGGGGACCTGACCCCGGAGCAGGTGCTGGCCGCCGAGGCGGAGTTCCTCGACAGCGTTTAAGCAGCCATGTCCCCGGCGTCCCCTGTATAAGGTCGGAGCCGGGTCTTGTGAAGTTCGGCCGGCTGAAGGCATTGCGCGGACGGGCCCGGGATACGCAGCGGCGAGACCCCCGAGCCGTCCGGCTTCAGCTCAGGGTCCGGTCTTTTCTGCCGGCTTCAGTCGGCGGGAGATCGCGAACTGCTCATCCGCTTCGCGGTACCTGCCCGTTTTCAGGTAGGCGTCGCCGAGACGGCGGTGGTATTCGGCATTCGCAGGGTCGAGAGCGATGGCGAGCTTGTACTCGTTGATGGCGCTGATGTCCCGTCCCTGCCGGGAATACTGCATGGCGAGCTCGAAGTGGAACTGCGGGTTGTCCGGGGCCAGGGCGACGCTGCGTTCGAGATCGGCGATGTTGCCTTCCCGCTGCTTCCGGTAAATCTGCATCTCCCTCTCGCCCTCTTCGCGGTTCCCCTGCTTGAGGTAGGCGTTGGCGAGACCGAAATGCGCTTCCGTGTTGAAGTAGTCGAGTTCGATGGCCCTCTCGTACTCGGCGATCGCCTCTTCCATCCTTCCGGTCCGGGCATGCACGGCTCCCAGGGCATAGTGGAACAGCGTGTTGTCCGGCTCGCGCTCGATTGCCTGCCGAAACTGCTCGACAGCCTCCTCGGACTTCCTGTCCCTGGAGTAGATCATCCCGAGGCGATAGCGCGTGTACGCAAGGCCGGGGTCCACCGTCAGGGTCTTTCTGTACTGCGCCGCCGCTTCCTCGTAGTTGCGCTGCCGCTCATAGGCCATGCCGAGGTTGTGCTGGAACCAGCCGTTGCCGGGGGCGAGCTCGACCGCCTTGCGGTGTTCCGTCACCGCGGCGGCGAGTTTTCCCTGGTCGGTCATCGCCGCTCCGAGGGGCACGTGTGACTGTTCGGTGTACACGAGCCCCAGCTTGTCGTGCGCATCTGCGCGGCGGGGGTCGAGCCGCAGGGTTGCCGCAAACGCGGCTGCCGCTTCGTTCAGTCTGCCGATGGCCAAGTACGCATTTCCCAGGACGTAGTGGACCGACGGTTCATTCCCGGCCAGCTTTGCGGCCTGCCGCAGTTCTTCAATCGCTTTTGTGTATTGCTGGTTCTGAAGATGAATGGCTCCAAGCCGGTAGCGGGATGGGCCGTAGTCCGGCTTGAGCCGGAGAACGGCCTTGAAGTGGTCGGCCGCCCTTGCCGGGTTTCCCTCCTGCGAGTAGATCATGCCGAGCCCGTGATGAGCAGGGAAGTATGAGGGCTCGGATGCGATCACTCTCTGGTAGGCATTCCTGGCTTTTTCGAAATCCCTCCGGATCAGGAAGATCTTTCCCAGTTTGTAGAGAGACGGCGCATAATCTGGGTCGATCTCCAGGACTCTCTCGAATTCTGCCTCCGCTTCCCGGAACCTGGCCTGGTCGGCATAGATGGAACCGAGGCCGTCCCGGGGGCGGATGGCGGTCGGATCGATCTCGATCGCCTTCCTGTATTCCCGCTCGGCGCTCCGGAAGTCGCCCCTCTGCGCATGGCGCAGACCGAGTCTGTAGTGGTGTTCACTCTGTCCTGCCGCGAGTCCGTCGAGCTCCTGGCCGGGAAGCTCCGGGACGCTGACCAGGAAGCAGACGGCGAATGCCGCGCAGCCGACGATCCGGCGAAACCCGGTGCCGGTCGTGCGCATGGTCCTCGCTGTCCATGTCCTTTTCATCGCTCGCCTCTCGCTATGTGATTCCCGCCTGGAACAAACCTTCCGGAAGGTGACCACTGACCGCAACGCCTGGCCGAATCCGTCCGGGGCAGGCGCTTCAGGACGGCCGGATCGGATTGCTGTTGTCCGCCCGCAGCAGCAGGTTGGTCGATTCGAGGTCCCAAACCTCGTTGAACACCGTCGGTCTCGGCCTGCGCGGCGGGTACCCCTCGGGGGCGTTGGCCGGGTCGATCAGCTCGAGGCGGTCCCGCCCCCGGGGCCGGTCGAGCCACTCCTTCTCCGCATCGGCCGCCTCGACCTCCCGCCTCAGGATGAACTCGACCCGGTCGAAGCGGGTGAGGGCGACGTCGGCGACGAAGATCCGCCTGAGGTCGGCCCCGTCCCAGGTGGCGAGGTCAGGCAGCAGAATGGGACCGGTGCAGACCTGGAACTGCGCCGGGTCTGCGTTGACGTTGATGAGGTTGACCGGGAACTCGACGGCCACCTCGAGGTCTCGCGCCCGATCGCTCCAGGTGCAGACCCCGTTCAGCAGGTCGTCGCCGAGGGCGGCATCGACGATCTGCCGGTGCGTCCTCAGCTCCTCGCCGCCGTCGAAGCAGCGGATGACGATGCGGTGATCGGCCCAGGCTTCGGCGTGCGGTGTCATCCGCGAAGGCTCCCGTTCCCAGCTGGGACGGGCGGCGAGGTGTGGGTGCTCGAAGCGAGAAG
>JAPOZF010000047.1:1265-3451 GCA_026706165.1 Gemmatimonadota bacterium | reverse complement strand
TCGGTATGGCCAGGGCGCGGGCGCCCCGGGCGGCGGCCGCGGTCACCGCGGCGGGGAGGCCGCGCGCCTTGAACGACCCTGTCGGGTTCGTCGATTCGTCCTTGATGTAGAGCTGCCGCAGCCCGGTCTCCGCCCCGAGACGCTCCGCACGGAAAAGCGGGGTGAATCCCTCCCCGAGGGTGACGATGTCGTCGCCGGGACGCAGCGGCATCACCTCGCGGTAGCGCCACATGTCCGCGGGGCGGCCGGCGAGGCTGTCCCGCTTCCAGGAGGCGGCGACCGCGTCGAGGTCGTAGCGCGCCAGCAGGGGAGCGCCAGCCGCGGAGAGGTTGTGCAGCTCGCCGGCGTCGTACCGCTCTCCGGTGCGGGAGCACTCGAGGTGGGTGAGGCCGTTCACCGGTAGAGCCCGTTTTCCCGTATGTAGGATTCGACCGGGCCGGGAACCAGCCAGCGGATCGGAAGCCCGGCGCTGACGCGTTCGCGGATGCCGGTGGAGGAGATGTCGATCACCGGGGTATCGACGAGAGTCACGCGGCCCGTCAGCGGGGAATCCCACGGGGGTACAGGTCCGGGGCGCGAGCCGGCGACCACGGTGCAGAGCTCGAAGATGCCCTCCGGATCGTACCAGGTGTCCAACTCGGCGACGTTGTCGGCGCCGAGCAGCAGGAACAGCTCGCTGCCGGGGTGTCGCTGTCGAAGCTGCCGCAGGGTTTCGACGGTGTAGGATTTACCGGGCCGGTCGATCTCGATCCGGCAGGGCTCGAAATCCGGGGAGCCTGCAAGGGCGGCGCAGACCATCTCCCACCGGTCTTCAACGGGCAGCAGCCCGCCGCCCCGGCTTTCCTTGTGCGGGGGGTCTGCCGCAAGAACGAAAAGCACGCGGTCGAGAGCGAGGTGTTCCTTGAGAAACTGCGCCAGCAGCAGGTGGCCGGTATGGATCGGGTCGAAGGTCCCGCCCATCATCCCGAGGCGCGGCACGGTTCACTCCTGCCCGGGGCCGCCGACTTCCTCCAGCCACTTCTCGACCTTGCCCCTCAACTCCTCCTCCTCGCACTCCTCGATGACCTCGCTCCAATGCAGGCGCGCCGCCTCGAGGTCCTCCTCGCGGCGGGCGACGTCCCCGAGCATCGCCTTGCCCCAGCAGTACCAGCGGGTGTCGGGATAGGTGAGAAGCAGGTCTTCGTAGCAGATGTTCGCCGCCTCGAGAAAGCCCTGCTTCTGGTAGAACCAGCCTGCGAGGTACTGCTTCTTCGCCAGCTGCGAGCGGCAGGCGGCGATGCGGCTGCGGGCCTCTTCCAGCAGAGGGCTTTGCGGATTGTCCTCGAGGAAACGGCGGAAATACGTCAGCGCCTCGTAGGTCTCCTTCTGATCGTGCTCCGGGCTGCGCATCTGCATGAAGTGCGACTCGGCGATCTGGAACTGGGCTCGTTCGAGGTAGCCGCTGTGCGGGTAGGAATCGACCAGCCGCTGGTACTCGAAAACGGCGTTGACGAAGTCCTCCATGCGGAAGTAGGCCTCGGCGAGGTGGAACTGGGCCTCGGCGACCAGGGCCGAGCCGGGGAAGTTGCTGACCACCCGCTGGAACATCTCGACCGCCTGGAGGTAGCGCTTGCGCTCGAGGGCCTTCATCCCCTCCTGGTGGTAGTATTCGACCCCTCTGAGCGCTTCCTCCTTCTTTCCCGCGCAGGCGGATATCAGAACCGCGGAAAGGGCGGCCCACAGGAGCGGCAGCGCCCCGCGGCGTCCGGGTTGCCGGGCAGGTAGGAGCCCCATCAGCGATTGGAGAAGAAGAGGTAGACGAGGGTGCCGAGAACGCTGGAGACGATGGCCGGTTCGACGAAGCGGCCCCAGGTGCGCTCCTCGAGCTCCAGGTCGGCGAAATCGTAGGTTTCGTTTTCCAGCACTTCCAGCCTGTTCTTGGGGATGCTGTCGCGAATCTCGGAGGTCGACTCGTGCTGCCAGAACAGCTCGCCGGCGGAAACCAGGCGCAGGCCGAGGGTCATCCTGCAGCGCCGCCAGACTTCGCTCCCGCGCAGGCCGGACCAGCCCGACATGTGCAGGTCGACGATCCGGTAGTCGAGACGGGGGGATTCCGGGGCCGCTGCCGAAGTGTCGACCGCGACCGTCAGGTTGCGCTTCAGCAGACCCTCCGCCAGAGAGTGTTCGACGATCCAGTTGGCGTCGTG
>JAPOZF010000047.1:0-1253 GCA_026706165.1 Gemmatimonadota bacterium | reverse complement strand
AGGGTGTCGAGGCCGGAAAGGCATTCGGCCACAGCTTCCTCCGCCGCCTGGATCGTCAGATCGATGTTGGTGGGAATGTAGGTCGCCGAGGCGGTATCGACGGCCGGAGCGAGGAGGAAACCCCCGGCCAGCAGCAGGAGGATGCTCACGGGCCCTCGAGGTACCTCATTTCCATGCGGGCAGCCCCGATGTACTCGCTGTCCGGGTATTCCTCGAGGAGTTTCCGGAAGGCGCTGAGGGCGTTCTCCTTCTCCCCGAGGGCCAGGTAGCAGCGGGCGATCTTGAGCTGGGCGTCGTCGGCTTTCTCGGTCTCCATGTAGCTGAAGACCTTGGTGAACTCGGCCAGCGCCAGGCGGTATTTCCCCAGGGCGTACTGGCATTCCCCCATCCAGTAGCGGGCGTTGTCGCTCCACTCGCTGTTCGCCGCCCGCGAGACGATTTCGGAATAGCCGGCAAGCGCCGCTTCGTACTGGAGCTCGCCGTAGAGCTGGTAGGCCCGGTCGTAGGCGCCCTCGACGTCGAAACTCTCGCTGCCCCGGACAACCCGGACCGGTTGCGGTTCGGGTGCAGCGGGGTAGCCGGTGCGCTCATCGGGCCGGGATTCCAACCGCGCGTACCCCTCCTCGAGCCTTTGCAGCCGCTCGGCGAGGGCCCTCTCGCGGTCGTAGGAAGCCTCGACCGCCCGTTTCAGGGCTTCGATCTCCTCGCGCATCTCGGCATCGGAGGTATCCATGCGCTGCGAAAGCTCGCTGCCCGGGGCCGCACAGGAGCAGAACGCGGCAACCGCGAGGAGGGTGACAGGGAGGAAAAGCCGGGCGGGAGCCCGGTCCGCGAGTCGGATCATCTGGGTTTCCAGGTGCTTTTCGGGCAGAAGGACGACTTGGATCTGAACCCCGAAATCGTCGCTGCTGATTGCGTGGATGTCGAGTTCGAGCCTGGGAAAATATAAAGCAAATGGTGAACCCGGGGCTTGCGGCTTCCACCCGGTCGCTCCGCCCGATTCGGCCAGCTTCGACAGTGCTCTGGACGCCTTGGATGCCCGGGGAGTTCCGGCGTGATCCCGGATCAGCCGTGTGCAGAGGCCGTTCGCCTCGACCAGCCGGCCCGGCTTCCGGCAGCACCGGGCGGTTGAGAACGTCTGCTCCCGGGCGCCTCCCGCTCACCTTCCAGGGACTTGCAGGGCGCAACGGCCGGGGACTGTCGAGTAGAATCGTCCAGTTACCCAAACGAAACCCTCACCAGAACCGGACGTG
>JAPOZF010000363.1 GCA_026706165.1 Gemmatimonadota bacterium | reverse complement strand
CTCGCGTACTACGGCGTACGGCTTGCCGTCAGCGTGCTGACCGTCAAGCCTTTCGGGTCCAGGGATTGACCACGACGATGGCGCTCCGTGACCAGCCGTACGAATTTCGGACGGTCATTCCAGGCTGCCTATTGCTGACAGCGCTGCTGGCACTTCCGTGCGAAGCTGCCTGCCAGCGCGTGGCGCACCGGGAGAGCCTGCTGCTGAGCGCGGCCATCGAGGAAGCGAAGCGGAGTCCGTTTCATGGAACTTACCGGTTGAAGGAATCGGCTGGCACGGGGGTCGCTGGCGGCCACGGGTCCACAGGGACTCTGCCTCAGTTTTGGGCGAGGCCACCCGGGGTGGTGCAGGAGACGTCACGCGGGGGTCCGGCTCCGGGCCTGTCCGGGGTGGAGGTGTTTCTGACGACGTCGATTGCCGCCGCGTTATCCAATGCCGTCGCCTACGCCCTCGTATTGAACGGGGCGTATTCGCCGCGCGGTAGTGGAGGGGAATTCCTGATTGCGGGTGGAGCCGCGGCGATGGCCATTGGTCCTGCGTTCGGAGGGAAACTGGCTGGGGGCCGCTTCTTGCCCGGTTTGCTCGGTTCGGTCGTCGGGGTGGGTCTGGGTGCCATCGCTGCGGGAGCGATCGGAGACGAGCGCGGCGTCCACGAGGCCGTATTGTTCTCACTCTTTTCGCTCGTGCACGCGGGAACCACGAGTTTGTTCGTGATGAAGGCTGAACAGTACGCAGCTGACGGCCGCGACGGGTGACCGAACCCCGGACACCCGGACACGCCGGCCTCTTCTCCCGTATCGGATTGGAGCCAACTCATCGTGACCGGCGAGAATGACCGCCCCTCTCAGCGACGCTGTTTGAGCGACTGGGAGAGGAGGCACACGCGGGTACGTGGAATCGCCGCCTGAACCCGGGGGTTCCCCCCCGCAAGTCGGCCTCTGCGCCCGGTGCATCTGGATGCGCCGCGTCACTTCCCGGCGAGGGTCCGTCTTCTACCTCTGTGAGCGCCACCGCCGCGACCCTACCTTTCCCAGGTACCCTCCGCTCCCGGTGCTCCGGTGTCGCGGATTCGAGCCAACTCCTCGCGACCCTCCCTAATGACCGACCTCCTCAGCGTCGTCGCGGTCTCCCTCTACGGTGCCGTCCTCGCCCTCCTCCTTCCCTTCGCGGCACACCGGATAAGCCTGCTTCTCCTGTCCCGGCGGCGGACGCCCGACAACCCGGTATCATCCGCCGCCCCCCCCACCGTCACCGTCCAGCTCCCCATCTACAATGAAGAACACGTCGTCGAGCGCCTGATCGACGCCACCTGCCGCCTCTCCCACCCCCGCCCCCTCCTCCAGATCCAGGTCCTCGACGACTCCACCGACGACACCACCGCCCTGGCCCGGCAGCGCGCCCACGACTGGCGGCGGCGAGGCATCGACATCACCGTCCACCACCGCGCCAACCGGCACGGTTACAAGGCGGGCGCCCTCGCCGAGGGCCTCGACACGGCCAAGGGCGACTACATCCTCATTCTCGACGCCGATTTCGTCCCCCAGCCCGGCCTCCTCGAAGACCTCCTGCCGTCCATGGCCGATCCCCGGGTCGGCATGGTGCAGGCCCGCTGGGAGCACCTCAACGAAGACGAATCCTGGCTGACCCGCGCGCAGGCGCTTCTGCTGGACGGACACTTTCTGGTGGAACAGAGGGGACGATACCGGGGTGGACGGTTCTTCAAGTTCAACGGGACGGCGGGGATGTGGCGCGGAAAAGCGCTCAGGGACGCGGGCGGATGGGATCACGACACGTTGACCGAGGACCTCGACATCAGCTACCGGGCGCAGATGGCGGGATGGCGCTTCGTCCTGCGCGACGAAGTGGGTGTCCCGGCCGAACTCCCGCGCACACCCGCCGCGCTCCTGGTGCAGCAGAGGCGCTGGGCGCAGGGCGGTGTCCAGGCTGCGCGCAAACTGCTTCCCCGCGTGCTCCGCAGCCCGCTTCGCCCCGTCGTCAAGTTCGAGGCGGTCGTGCATCTCTGCGGCCAGTTCGCCTATCCTCTGACCTTCGCTCTCGCGCTCCTCATCGTCCCGGCCGCGTTCGCCAGAAGACAGCTGGACCTGGATGCGCTCTGGTGGCTCGACCTGGCCCTTTTCGCCGGTGCGGCCGGCCCCTTCATCGTCTACTACCTCACTGCCGCGCGGCGGAGAGGCCGCGCCTGGGACAGGGCGATCCGACGAGCGGTGGACGCGCTGGTGCTGGGCGCGGGACTCTCGGCCGTGCTCAGCCGGGCGGTGTTCCGCGGATTCCGTCCTGTCCGCGACCCGTTCGAGCGGACTCCCAAGACAGGTGCGTCCGCCCGACCGCGAAGAGAGTCACCGGGCGGGGCGTTCCGTGGCCGCGCGGTGGCGATCGGTGCGGGTGGATACATGGTGCTGGGCGGGATGCTCGCCTTGTCCGCCGGGTATTGGGCCTCACTCCCCTTCGTGGCCCTCTTCGCGGCCGGGTTCCTGCCGCTCGGGGTCGGGGGCCGTGGAGCGCGTGGCTCCCGCCGTGACGAGACGCCAGAAGATCAGTCCCCATACGGGCAGCCACATGGCCGCGCGGTTCCAGCCGGGCTGCGGCCAGACCCCGGTGGCTTCGAACGAGGCAAGTCCCCAGTACCCGAGAAACGCGAGGCCGCCGACCAGGAGGAACGGGGCATGGCCCCGCAGCGCAGCCATCGGGAGGACCCAGAGCACGTACCAGGGGTGAACGGTGGGCGACAACAGCAGCCCGGCACCGAGGACCCACAACAGCGCCCGCTCGACGGAGAAGCGCCGCCACGCCGCGTATCCGGCGACCGCCAGGACCATGACGGCAACAGCCACGCGGGCCCCCACCGGATCCCCCGCCAGCTGCAGGACCAGGGAGAAAGCCCCTTCATTGGCCGACCAGTGCCGCGCATAGGTGCGCAGGCCTCCAGTGAGCGCGGAGATCCCGGTACCCGCGAACGGGAGATAGAGGAGCGCGCAGACAACGGCGAAGGCGACGACGGCGCGTAGACTGTAGCGCCGGGCCAGGGGTGGAAGAGCGGCGGCGGGCGCGAACTTGACCAGGGTGGCAAGGGCGAGGACGGAGCCGACGATGGCGGGTCGCCTCCAGGCTCGGAGTAAGCGTCCACCCGACGAGGAAGACCCCCGTTGCGGAATCGACTCCGCCGATGACCCGGCGGCGGCATCGCCCCGCTCCCCCACCGCTACCGCAATCAACGCCGTCACGAAGAAGAGCCCCACCGCATCGAAGTGGGCGCTCCATGCCGTCTCCACGATCAGGAGCGGCGACCACAGGTACCAGACGAGCACCCTGGCCGGGTTCCGTCCGGTGCGGGCGGCGATCCGTTGCAGCAGCGCTGCGCATCCCAGGTCAAAGCAGAGCCATACCAGCTTGGCCGCGAGGATGGTTCCTCCGACCACGTTCACCAGTCCGAACA
>JAPOZF010000612.1 GCA_026706165.1 Gemmatimonadota bacterium | reverse complement strand
GGGGGTGCCCGGCCATGACCCGCGGGCAAGGTGTTGCTCGTTTCATCGCCGTCGGATAGGAGGCGATCTTGATCTCGGGCAGAACCTGCGATGTGCTCCCGTCCCCGCCGTGCCACGGGGTGTCCCCGGCGTGCAGGTTGCCTTCGGTTCCATCGAGAAAAAAGTCCGGTCCGAGAAGGTCTTCGCCGAGTCCGTGGATGCGGTCGTCGGCAGGCAGCTGCGAGAGGAAGGGGCCGCGCTCGAAAAAGGGCTGGAGCGACCGGCCGCCCGGATGGTCGACTCCCTCGGCGGCCATTATCTCCGCGGCCTCGCGTTGCAGGAGGCCTGCCTCCGGCGCGGTCAGCAGGCCCCGCAGCACGAGGTACCCGAAGACGTGCATGTGCTGCAGCTGACCCGGCGTGAGCAGGGTCAGGTCGTCGCTCACCCCGCGCGACACCGGTGGCAGATCCTCCGCCGCCGCCCGGACCTGATCTCCCGTCGACACCGCCGCTCTCCTTCAGAGCTCCCCGGCGCCTGATGCCGGCAGCGCGGGAAAGGTTCCATAGTTGACGACGATCTCCAGATCCTCGACGGCGATCTCGGAACCGATGTTCTCAGGACGCCCCTGCAGCACCAGGCCGAGAACGTTCTCCCCCTGCCGCGGCCGCACCGAGCGCAGGTCGAACTCCAGCCACTGTCCCATGTAGGGATCGACCCGGTGAAGCGCGGTGCGCGTGCAGGTTTCGCCCGCCAGGGACACCCCGTTCAGGGATACCTCGAGCCTGTCGGCGCTCAGCAGGTCGCTGACGCCGAGGCGCAAGGTGATCCGTTGCACCCGGGGGTTGCCGGGATCGTCGGCGACGTAGAACGGCAGCTGAAACGGCTTGCCGGCGTCGGCCTGGGGAAGAGCAAGGGGCAGGTGCCCCAGGTAGTCGTGACCGGCGGCGGCTTCGCTCGCCCGCCGCAGGAAGTAGTGCTTGTCCCCCTCGGCGACGAGTTCGGGATCCCCCAGCTCGGTCAAGGTGTTGCGCTCGCTCTCGCCAAGGGGCCACGGCATGAACCAGGTGTAGATGCCGTCGGCCCCCCGCGCCAGGTTGTTGGCGGCGGCGGCCCGCATCATGGCCGGCGTGGCGTTGGTGACGCTGTGGAACTGCCTGCTGCCGTCGCTGTAGTAGGGCTGCAGCATGGGGTAGACCGAGACGTCGCTGGCGTGGGCCGCCTCGATCAGCCAGTCCGTCGGCATGTGCGAATCGAGCACGAAATAGACGTACACCAGCGGCACGACGTAGTCGACGAGTCCCTCTTCGAGCCAGGCGCGCACGTCCAGGCCCGCCTTCAGGTTCAGCTCTTCCGCAGGGTAGACGCGGGCCCCCAGCACCCCCGGCTTCCCGGGCCGCTGCCGCACCATTCGCGAGATCCCGCGCACGTAGTCCGTCATCAGCGGGGTGTGCTCCCCGACGTCCTCCGGCTGGAGCCAGAAGCTCGTGCCGCCGGGGGCCGCGGCGAAATCGAGCTCCACCCCCTCCACCGGATAGCGGGTGGCCAGCTCTTCGAGGACGCCGAACTGGTGGTCGCGCGTTTCCTCGTGGACGTAGCCGCGTCCGCCGCCGGGCAGCGTGAACGAGGGATCGAGCCCCGGGAAATCACCCATGCGCAGGCTGGCGAAAAAGTCCATCCCCTTTTCATGGGCGCGGTCCACCAGGACCCGGAGCGGGTCGAGTCCGCGGTCGATCAGGCTCTGCATGTTCTCCCACACCCGCCAGTACGCCGCCATCGTCATCTTTTCGACGTCCTCCCCGAAGCGCCGCCCCTTTTCGGAAGGGTAGAACAGCCCGTCCCCCCGGCTGACCCCGTAGGCGAGGGTGTCGACCGCGGTACCGGCCACCTCGTCGACAGGCTTCCATGCGTCCTCCATGCGCATGGGGGGCTCGAACACGAACAGGTAGTAGTGGCGGGCGTCGTTGAAGTAGATGGTTCGGTGTCTTCGCATCGGTCTCCTTTCGGATCGGTGAAGGGCTTCCCGCGCCGCGCCCGCCGAAATCACCGGCTCGCATGGCGCTTGGGGGGTGGGTGCTCGATCTGTGCGGCGAATCCGGCTACTCCTCCATTTCCCGAAGCCGGCGCAGGGCGATTCCGGTTTGCCGCAGACTCGAGTCGAGGGCCGCCGCGGTCTCCAGCGCGTCGACGGCATCCGCCTTGCGCCCCATTGCGGCATACGACTGCCCGAGGTTCAGGTGGGCCCGGGCAAGGTCCGGACGCAGGCGCACCGCCCGCTCGAGCACCTCGACCGCGCGCTGCTGGTCTCCCGTCTGGTAATAGGCCCGCCCGAGATCGTTGAGGGCGGTAAACAAGGCGGTATCGAGGGCGCAGGCGCGCTCGTACTCCGCGATCGCCCGAGCCAGCCGTCCCTGCTGGTGATGGGCGCCGCCGAGCCCGTGGTGAGCCAGGGCGTATCCGGGGTCGAGCTCGAGTGCGCGTTCAAAAGCGGCCTGGGCCTCGCGCCCCCGCTGCTGCATCAGGTAGGTGCGCCCGACGAGAAAGTGCAACTCCGGGTCGTCGGGCAAGGTTCGCAGCCCCTCGCGGTAGCGGTCCAGGCGATCCTGGAGCGGGCGCCAGCGCCCGAACTGCCGCCTGGCCGCGCGCGCATGTCCGGGACGCCCCAGGCGATCGTACAGTCTGGCGAGGTGGGCGTAGGGATAGGATGCATAAGGCGCCGCGGCGACCGCCTGCTCGAAAGCTTCCGTGGCCGCGGAGATGTCCTGCAGGCGCAGGTGAGCCACCCCGAGACGGTTCCAGATCTTCCAGTCCCCGGGGGCGAGCTGCAGCGCCCGGTTGAGGTCGCCGATGGCGCGCCCGGCATCGTTGAGACTCAACCTGACCGCACCCAGGAGGTGAAAGACCTCGGCCTCGCCGGCGCCCCGGGCGACGGCCTGCTCCAGCACCTCGAGCGCCTCCCTGCTCTGCCCGAGGCCGGAGTACAGGGTCACCGCCAGCGAATAGTAGGGTTCGATGCGATCGGGGCGCTGGCGCACCGCCTCCCGCAGCAGCGGCACCGCTTCCCGGTAGCGGGCGGCATCGTGCATCTCGACTCCGCGCAGGAAATTCTCCTCCGCGGTGGCCCCGGCCGATGGCTCCGGGTCCGGCTCGGCGCCGTAGACAGCCACTTTCGCTTCCCTCCCGGCACCGGCGCCGGTCTCGGGCACCCGGCCCGGTCCGCCAGCCGCCCGGGGTTCCGCAGACCGGCCAGAAGCCGCGCCCCCGCCGTCTGCCAGATGCTGCGGAACACCCGCCGCCCCCACTGCCCCTCCGTAGGTCGCAACCGGCTCATCGCTGCCTTCGCGCAGCTTGACGTACTGGCGAGCGGCCGCAGTCTTCAGAGTCTGGCTGCGCCCGGACGGCCAGCGGATATGCACTGTTTCCACCTGCTGCGCGGACCCCAGCCCGAAAAGCAGCCTGGGGTCGTTCTGCGACTGGTAGCCATAGC
>JAPOZF010000046.1 GCA_026706165.1 Gemmatimonadota bacterium | reverse complement strand
CGTCCACTGGACCGAAGAAGGGATTGTTTTCAGCTGGGGGATGCGGTCCAGCATAAAGAGGTACAAATTGGATTTTTTCCTTCATGACAAGGAAGAACAAAAAAAGCTGCTGATCAGGAACCGCGACTTTTTTACACCGTTGCAGATCGAGGTGATGGCCACGGATCCTGACAAAATCCTTCAGGGGGCGCATCACATTGCAGAAAAATACCGGGAAACCCACGAGTCCGAACAGATCGCGGTAACGGTCAGGTCGCGTCTCAGGCTGAACGGAAGGAAGTCCCAATTCCTCATTGATCCTGAAGTCGATCTGCTGACACAAGGCCGCACTTTCAAACACAAGGATTGGGTCGTGCCCCTCGCAGAACCCCTTCCCGCCACCTTGTTCGACTGACCCGCGGCAACCTCCTCCAGCGCACGGAGCAGCTGGCGCGGGAAAGACTTCGGAGGCTGTTTAAGCAGAAAGAGAGGAGCGGGGATATCCAGGCTTTCTCCCTCAATCGGCGGGTCTGTTCTCGAAAACAACCACCCGTGTTTTCGGATCTGTTTCCTTGCCCAAACCCTTTTCGGGATCTTTCAGCACATTCATCAGCAGGTCTACCCGGAATACACCCCCGACGATATCCAGCCGCTTGTCATTATTGACATCGCGCAGTTCAAGGGAAACTATACTTTGCGGGCGGCTGGCGATGTTGTGGCGTCTGAAGCTCTGCGACCCGTCATTTTCAAACCAGACCAGGCTCTGGCGCCTGGGATCATCCCAGTAGTTGGACCAGCTGCTGGCGACGATATCCATGTCCCCATCCCCGTCCATATCACCCACTACCGCATCCACGGCACCGTAAAAGCGGCCGATCTCCTGGTACTTGAGGGCGTAGAACACCTCCCCCCCGGAGCCGGCGCCGGCGGCTTCCGTCAATTTCAAGCGGCCGAAATTTTCCAGCCACTGCACGCCGTGGTAGGGCTTGGGATCCCACTGGAGGTCGAAGTTGTCGCCGTTGGTAAAAACGATATCCTGGTCGCCGTCGCTGTCGAGGTCGGCCAGGCACATGCCGGTGGAACCGAACATGGGGTGCGGGGCCTGGGTCAGAGTGCTGGATTTGAACTCCCCTCCGCCCAGATTGACGATGCCGACGATCGCCTCGTTTTCCTGGGAGACAAAGCTGATGAAATCCACCAGGTCGTCCCCGTTGAGGTCCGTCGGCGTCATGTTCAGGCCGCCGCGGGCATTCACCATCGTGTGTTTTTGGTACCGGCCCTTGCCGCGGTTCTCCAGCCACGCCAGTTCCCCCACGACATTGCCGCCGAAAATGGCCACGGCAATGTCGAGGTCGCCGTCCCTGTCCATGTCGGCGCTGCGAACATCGGTGATGCGCCCAACCCCTTCCAGCAGGACTTTTTTCTCGAACTGTCGCGCCATGGTCTGTTCCAGCACCACCACCCTGCCGGCCAGCTTGTCTGAAGGGGGGTAGTAACCCAGCGCCGCCACCAGTATGTCCCTGTCGCCGTAAGCGTCATAGTCAACCACCTCGGTGTTCACCGGAATGGCCACATCCGCAAGTTTCGATTCCCGCCACTCCCCCTCGACCTGTTGCAACAGATTTACCTGGTTGCTCTCCCCGTCACACAGCAGAAATCCCGGTTCGTCGTCGCTGTTCAAATCGGCGGTGCGGATGTTGATCACCGAAGGCAGCACCGATTTTTCGCCGATCTCCTTCAAATGGAAAGCAACCGGGCTGTCAGTGTCGTCGTAATAGGGAAGCCTGGGAAGCTCGTCCGGGGCACTTTCGTAGTAGAAAGCGGTAAGATCCCTGAGGACATCGTCGGGGAAGAAGGGGCGTCCATCCCGCTCCATGGTCAGGTCCTGCATGGCCTGAATCACCCTGGGCCAGTCTTTCTTCGGCATCAGGTCGGCCGGAGGGAGCAGATGGCAGCCGCCGCAGTACTGCTTGTTGAGTGCCTCAATCTCCCGGGTTGTCCGCTGAGGCTTTGCTTGGGCCTGCAGGCATGTGCCCAGGACAAAGCCCAGAAGTCCGGCGAGGAGTCCGTGCGCCAAAAGGGCTCGGGCTTTCATTGTCGACCGCCCTGTTGTTGCCGACCGGGTTTCAAGCGTGCCGGCTTCTTTCTGGCGGTTCGAATGCTCCCCCTGAGAAAAATCGCAGGAACACGCCCCAGGTCGGGATGGCGCTCGTCCGCCGGAAGTTTCTGAATCGGAACGATTTCAGCGTCAACGGGCCCCTGCAGCTTCCTCGAAAATCCGCTCCGTCCGCTCGCGCAGCTTCCCGAAAATTTCCTGGCGCCGCAGCACCATCCGGTGCTTCCGCCGCGCCTCCCCGGATTTCTCCGTCTGCCCCATCTTTCCGTAGAGACGAGCCAGGTGATTGTACACCTCGGCTTCTTCCCCCTGCTCGATGAGACGCTCGTACTCCCGCACCGCCTCGCGGTAGCGTTCCAGCCCTTCGTAGGCGAAGGCCAGGTTCCGGCGGGCGAGCACGTGATCGGGGTTGCCGTCCAGAACATGGGAAAACTCCGCTGCAGCTGCCTGGAATTGCCGCTGTCTCAGGTAGCTGTACCCCAGGTTGTTGCGCACGTCGTCATGCCCGGGCCGCTGCTCGAGGAGCTGCAGGTACAGGCGCTCCGCTTCCCGCCACCGTCCCTCCTGCTGGTAGAGGACCGCCAGGTGGTACCCGGCTTCGAAATGACCGGGGTCCAGTTCCAGGGCCTTCAGGTAGGAGTCCCTGGCTGCCTCCAGGCGTTCCGCCAGACGCAGGGCCCCGGCCAGGCCGTAATGAGAGCTGGCGGCCGTGGGTTCGAGCTCGACGATCTCCTCGAACAGGGCCGCGGCCTCTTCGATTCTCCCCTCCTCGAGATGGAGGTTGGCCAGGTTGCGCCGCGGATCCACCCGCAGCGGATAACGCCGGGCCAGCAGCCGGAACTGTTCCCGGGCTTCGGCGGAGTTGTCGAGATCCACCAGGAGCTCACCCAGCTTCAGGCGCGCATCGTAGTGACCCTCGTCCAGGTCGAGGGCTTTCCGCAGCTCCAGGGCCGCCCTCGCCGGCATGCCTTGGCGGGCGTAGGCCAGCCCGACGCAGTACCGGTCCCGGGCGTCCTCCGCCGGGGCGACTGCCCAGGCGTTGAGCGGCAGGGCGACAAGGAGGAGGAGACCTGCCGCCGGCACCACGCTTCCCCACTGCCTGGCCGACACCCGGTCCATCAGCCACGCGCCGGCGTAGCAGGCCAGCAGGATCAACAGCGGCACCGCGGGGAGGCGGTAGCGGGCGGTCGCCGAGAAGGCGACGACGGCCGCTGCATGACACAGGACGAACAGTACGATCAGACCCGCTCGTCTTTCGCGGATGGCCAGCAGCAGGCCGACCAAAGCCAGCGGGCCCACGATGCCGAACGGGAAGGCGAGCCCATGATGCCACACCAGCCCGGCCAGCAGCGCGGAATGGGCGCGGGCA
>JAPOZF010000206.1 GCA_026706165.1 Gemmatimonadota bacterium | reverse complement strand
TAAGCATTGAAAAGACGTTTCGACAGGCTTCGAGATCCGGTTTTTTTGCATTCCTCCCCGGTCAGCGAAACTTTCCCGGCGCCACGATACGCTTCCTGGAAATAGCACAATTCCTTTATTTACAATCTGTTATGTGAATGTTGAAAACCCCGCCTTCACCTCGCTGCCCCCGAAAAAAGGCCGCCCATGCCCGCGGCGAGGCGATTGTCAGGCCAGGATCCCTATCACGCACCCGGTCAGCATTGTCGCCAGGGTTCCGGCAACGAGGGAACGCAAACCGAGGCGGGCGAGATCGGGTCGTCTCTCAGGGGCGATTCCCCCGATTCCGCCGATCATGATCGCCACCGAACCGAAGTTGGCAAACCCGCAAAGCGCATAGGTAGCCACGAGGAAGCCGCGCTGGCTCAGAGGGGCTGACTCGCTCGACATCACCCGGGAAAGCTCCAGGTAAGCGACGAACTCGTTCAGGATCGTCTTCAGTCCCAGCAGCCTTCCAACGCTGGCCGCTTCCTGCCAGGAAATGCCCATGAGCCAGGCGGGAATCCGGAGCGCGAACCCCAAACCCGCCTGCAGGCTCCACGCCCCGGCCTCAGCCCCGTTTACCAGCTTGTCAGCAAGCCCGATCAGGGCGTTGACGAGAGCGACGAGGCCGATGAAGGCAATCAGCATGGCCACGATATTTATGAAGAGATGCATCCCCTCGGTCGCCCCGCGGGCGGCCGCATCCAAACCGTTGCGGGTGTCCTCTACGGGCAGCTGGGCGACCACCCCGGCAGTCGCCGGCTGCCCTGTCTCGGGCATCATCAGCTTCGCCACGGCGACCGCCGCCGGCGCGCTGATCATGGAGGCGGTGAAAAGATGCCCGGCGATTTCCGCATCCACCCCGGACAGCATGCTCGCGTAGACGACCATGACCGTCCCCGCGATCGTCGCCATTCCGGCAGTCATCAGGCAGAACAGCTCGCTCTGGGTCAGGCCCGCTACGTAGGGGCGGATCAGCAGCGGCGCTTCCGTCATGCCGAGAAAGATGTTGGCGGAGACGCCCACCGCCTCGGCGCTGCTGATTCCGAATGCCCGCTGCATGAAACGGCTCATGACACGGATCAGCCAGGGCAGGAACCTGTAGTGATACAGAACCCTTGAAAGCGATGCGACGAACACGAGGATGGCGGCGATTTCCAAGGCGATCGTCGCTCCGTATGCCGCCTTGAAGTCCGGGCTGGAAAGCCCGGCGAACAGCAGCGACTCGTTGGCCTTCAGAGCGGTCTCCCGGAGCAGGTCCGTGAGCCCCCCGATCAGGGCGAAAACCTGGTGGCGCAAGCCGGTATGAAGGAGGAGGGCAGCGAAACCCACCTGCATCGCAGCTGCGATGACCAGGGTGCGTACCGGAACTCCGCCGCGGCGGGTACCGCACCCCCAGGCGAACAGGAGCAGCACGCCGTACCCCAATGCGCTGTGGAGGGCGGGCATCGACTTCTACCGCTCAGTCCCGGCGGCGAGCGCCGCAAGCGCCTGCTCGACCACCTCGTTGCGGGAACCTCCACCGGAAAGGCGAACCGCCCCCTCCCACACCGGGAGACCCCCGAGGGCGCTGCAGAACGATTCGAACCAGGGGCTGTCGGTGCGCGATCCCCGCGCCGACATGCGCGTCCTCCACTCCTCGATTTCGGGGGGGTCGAGGTGAATTACGACCAGCTTCGCAGGGGCGATTCTGCTCCGCAGCGATGTCCACAGGTGCTCTACACCCAGCTCCGGCCCCCATCCCCCGACCAGGAATACGGTGCGCGCACCCACGAGGTTTGCACAGGAGGAGGCAACGGCGGTCCCGTACTCGATCGGGCGCAACCGCTCCCAGTACAGGTCGGTGCCGTAAGCCTCTTCTGGCCGGGTTGCGGTCTGCCCGGCGATTTCGAGAATGAAGGGACCGGAGCACCAGTCCTTGTCGACGACAAACGATCCCGGAAGCAGCCGCTGCAGGGCTCCTGCCAGGCTGCTCTTGCCGGAGCCGGGCGGCCCGGCGATTACGGCAAGCCGCGCCGCTGCCGAACCTGGAGCTGCGGACCCGAGCACCGCCTCAGCGGTAGGCCGCGGCCGCGGCCTCGACTCGGCGTAGCCTCCACCCAGGCGAGAGACGTCACTCACTTGTTTCCACCGCGGCGAAATGCCGCGAAGTCGATAGCCGCGACCAGGAGGGCGACCGCGGCCGCGATCGCCACCGCGGTCGGGATGGACGCCCGGGTCAGCAGCAGGGTTCCCCAGACGGCTGCCGCCGTCGCCCCATACAGGACGAGGACGCTGTCGCGGCGCGACAGACCCAGACGCACGAGGCGGTGGCTGGTGTGGTTCTGGTCCCCGTGCCAGGGGGGGATTCTGCGCGACAAGCGGATGGCCACCACCGAAGCGAGGTCGTATGCCGGCACTGCCAGCACGAGCAGCGACAGTAGAACGGCTGTGCCATCGAAGGCCGGGGTTTCGGCTAGTCGTCCGGTGACGAGCACACTGAGGCCACCGGCGACGAAACCGAGGAACAATGCACCGCTGTCCCCCATGAACACGGTGGCCCTGGGAAAGTTGAAAACCAGGAAGCCGCAGGCGGCGCCGATGACGAGCAGCCCCAGAAGCGCCGCCGGAACGTGGCCGCATGCCAGGGACAGACTGACCAACCCGGACAGGGCTATGGCTGCGACTCCCGCCGCCAGCCCTTCCATGTTGTCCAGCATGTTGAAGGCGTTCGTAATGGACGCGATCCAGAAAGCGCTGAGTGCGGCTGAAACAAGCGGCTCGGCGCCGGCAATCGGCAGTCTGAAACCGGGGATCCACCCCGCGAGCAGGATGGCAACCCCCAGTTGCGCCGCGAGGCGGAAAAGGGGCGACAGCCCGCGGAAATCATCGACCATGCCGACAACCCAGACCACCGAGGCGCAGGCGAACAAGGCTGCGACCTGGCTCACCTCCACGACCGTGGTCGGAAAGTTGCCGAACGGAGTAACCCAGTACGGGGCCCAGGGGCTGATCCAGCCGGAACCGTCCCGGAGCAGACCCGAGGTCTCGTACACAACTGCGATCAGCGCCCCGGCCCCGGGAAGCAGGCACGCGGCGTACATGGCGAGACCGCCTCCGTACGGAGTGACCTTGCGATGGGATTTGTAGGAGGCGCTCCCGGGGTCGTCAACGAGGCCCACCCGGAGGGCAAGGCGGCGGGCGAGGGGAACTCCCAGCAGGGTGGCGAGCATCGATGCGGCCGCGACAGCGGCGAGGTGCCAGGTCGCGTTCACTCGCCGGGGAGGTCGCGGCAGGGATCCCGAAACGCCGGTGAACGGGCGAGGAATCCGGGGAGCACTTCATCCGTCCCATGGGACCCTTCGAGAAGAGCTGAAGCGGTTCCCCATCCGATATCCCCCTCCCGTGAACAGCTGTTACAGACGCCCGGTACAACCTTCCATTTGATTGACATCGAAAAACCGCCCG
>JAPOZF010000660.1 GCA_026706165.1 Gemmatimonadota bacterium | reverse complement strand
AACCGGGTCATCGATGCTGACGAGGCCCAGGTCGCGGACGTACATCAAGTCGTCCGACGGCAGCGAGCGCGCTTCGCCCCCGCTCAGCAGCGGCTCGACCACCCGCCTCACCCGCTCCTCCCTGAGCTTGTCGGCCAACTGATCCAGGTGCGTCTCGCGCCGCAGGATGAGCTGCTCCTGCGCGGCGCGGATCGCCTCGGCCGTGACGGGACGATGCCAGGCCTCGGCGGATTCGCCGGAAAAACAGGCTTCGTCGGCGAGGGCGTTGACCAGCCACGGCTGCCCTTGCGTCTGCCGCCAGACCGCGTCCAGGGCCTCGTCGGCAAACGCCTGGCCGGTCGACTCGGTGTGCTGTGCCAACAGCGTCTGCACCTCTTGCAGCGAAAAGTCGCCCAGCCGCAGCGACCGCGCCTTGATGTTGAACGCGCTGCCGCCGGTGATGATCGCATTCTCGGCCGTCGATTGAATGCGGTAGTCGCGCACGTCGCGCACCCCGCACAGCACCACGCTCTGAGGAAAGGCATCCGGCCGCAAATCGTAGCCGGCCCGCAACTGCCGCAGCACCGATACGAGGGTGTCGCCCACCAGCGCGTCGATTTCGTCGATCAGCAGGACCAGCGGCGTCGGGCCGTCTCCCGCCCAGCGGCTGAGCACTTGCTGGAGTGCCCCATCGGGACCGTACCGCTGCAACGCATCGAACCAGATTTCCTCGACGAACTCGTCCTGCAGGGATTGCCGGGCGCGCAAGGCCAGTTCGCCGAGGATCGCCCGCATGGCTCGCTCGGTGTCTTCACGGGCCGCCTGCCCGACTTCGAAATTGACGTACGCGCAGCGGTAGTGCCCTTCGGCATTGAGCAGGTCGCGCAACGCCAGCAGCGCCGAGGTCTTGCCGGTCTGACGCGGGGCGTGCAGCACGAAATACTTTTTTTGCTGGATGAGGGCCCGTAGCCCAGCCAGATCCAAGCGCTCTAATGGCGGGATGTGGTAGTGGTCTTGGGGCCGGATCGGGCCAGCCGTGTTGAAAAAGCGCATCGGGAAAGCTCCTTGGTCCGGGGCAACCGAAAGTGGACTAAGGGGTGAGTCGGCCGGTGTCGTCATGGATAAAGCCGTGACCACCCGGATTTAAAAATAACCGGCAGCGGGATGTCGAACGGCGCATCGGTGTGTGCCTTGGCCTGGCATCGCGGCGCCCTGCACGCTGCGGCCGGTCAGCGCCGCCAGCGGCTGATTCCCCACTGGCCGGGACCGCTGGAGACGCGGACCTCCAGCTCCTCGAGGTCCAGGGCCTCGATGTCGCCGTCGGCGAGCAGGAGGTCGAGGAACCACCCGGAAAGCTCTTCGACAGTGACGTTGGCGACCGGAATCAGCAGGACGTCCCGCTCGAGGAAATGCATGCGCTCCTCTGCGAAGCGGACCTCCACCTCCCCTGGGCCGCCGCGGATGTCGAGGTGCGGAGAGCCGGAGGGGAGCAGCAGCTTCTCGTCGAGGCCGGCGCACAGCTCCCCGATTTTCGACTTCAGCAGCTCGTAGTCGAAGGTCAGCCCGTTCTCCCCGACCCGGCCGGTGGCCCGGCCCTGCACCGCGAAGTTGTGGCCGTGCAGGTTCTCCCGCCGGTCCCCGGAGAAAATGGTGAAGTGCGCGGCCGAGAAGGAGAGGTAATCCTTGGCTATCCCGACGGTGCAGAGGCGGCCCGCCGCGCCGGCACCCCGGCCCTTCTCAGCCCCGGCCATCGCCGGTCTCGCAGCGGGTCATGCGCGCGCCTGGATGGAGCTGGTGGGCCCCGGCCTCGTCTCTTCCCGGTTGGCGCGGAAGCCGGACACGACGGTGTTGTTGCTGCGCTCGAGCAGGTTGTCGAGGTCGATGCGGTGGGGGTCGTCCCCGGCGCGCCCGACCGGGCGCATGCCGGTGTGGTGGTAGCCGAAGCGGACCGCCTTGCGCCACTGACCGGTGCGGTTGCAGTCGGACCAGTGCACGGACATGTAGCTGAAGAAGACGACGTCCCCCGCCCGCGCCGGGATCGCCACGCTGTCGACCTTGTCGGGGTGGTACTGGTCGAGGGGCAGGTGCGGCGCCGTGTCCGGGCCGAGGATGTGCTCGATCGGCCCCTTCCTGTGGCTGCCGGGAACGACGTGCAGGGCGCCCGACTCGAACGGGGCGTCGTCGAGGTGGAGCAGGCAGTCGACGAAGTCGGCGCCGTCGTGGGGATAGAACGGGAAGTCCTGGTGCATGGGGAAGGGGGTGCCCCTTTCCGGAGGCTTGGCGTGGAGGACGGTGTGATGCCACTGGACGCTGTCGCCGATCAGGGCGGTGATGCAGGCGAGCAGGCGTTCGTGGAAGATGACCCGTCCCCAGACCGCAGAGTAGTGCTGCGGGTTGTGCATGAACACCGCCTTGGTGCTCTCCTGCTCGTCGTCGGGCAGGTAGCCCTTCCTCCACGGCCCCCTCCAGCCGATGGTCTCCTCCCCCCACTCCTCGATGATGCGCACCATGTCGCCGGCCAGGTCGGCGACCTCGTCGGGGGTGAACAGGCCTTCGACCTTCACGAAGCCGTCGCGGTGGTAGGCGTCTATCTGTTCCCGGGTCAGCATGGGGTTTCCCTCGCGGTTGGCGCCGGAGCCGGCGGTGAAGCGGTTCAGGTGACGGGATTAACAAGCGCAGTCCCTCCCGGTCGTGCAAGCGAAGCCGATCATCGCCGACCGCCTTGACTCGGACAGAGGGTAAAGGGAATTTGCCCCGTTGCGCAGGGGATGGAGGTCCCCGTCATCCGTGCGGAGCCCGGTTCGCGATCGGAGCGCCGGCCAGAGCATGGGACCGGCCCCCGTTCCCGGTGCAGAACCGCGAGGGCCCCTGACGCATTCCACGTAGTCCGCCCCCATAGGAGGTTCATTATGAAGTTTCGCAGAGTGTGGGGAATCCTTCCTCTGTTGCTGGTCTGGGCGCCGGATTCCGCTTCCGCCCAGGACAAGCTCGACACCGGAGACACGGCCTGGATTCTGATTTCCACCGGCCTCGTGCTCTTCATGATGATTCCGGGCCTGGCCATGTTCTACGCCGGCCTGGTGCGCACGCGCAACGTGCTCTCGGTCTACATGCACTGTTTCGGGATTGCCGCCCTGATCACGGTCTTGTGGACCCTTTTCGGATACAGCCTGGCCTTTACCGCCGGCAATCCCTTCATCGGCAGCCTGTCCAAGGTCTTTCTCAGCGGGGTCTCCCTGGACAGCCTTTCCGGCACCATCCCCGAACTGCTCTTCTTCGTTTTCCAGATGACGTTCGCCATCATCACTCCCGGGCTCATCGTAGGTGCCTTTGCCGAGCGCATGAAGTTTTCGGCGGTGTTGTGGTTCAGCGGGCTGTGGTGCGTTCTGGTTTATCTGCCCATCACCCACATGGTCTGGGGAGAGGGCGGGTACCTCGGCGCCATGGGGGTGTTCGACTTTGCCGGCGGCATCGTCGTCCACATCGCCGCGGG
>JAPOZF010000482.1 GCA_026706165.1 Gemmatimonadota bacterium | reverse complement strand
CAGCCGCTGCCGACGGTCGCCTTCCGGGTGCTGCCGATCGTCCTGGCGCTGACCTGGCGCTGCCCCCTCGACATTCGCGGCAGCCTCGTGCTCTTCTACTGGCTGGCGGTCTTCAAGATGGGGCTGATGGACCAGGTCGGGTTCACCGTCGGCTCGGCGGGGCAGACCATGGGCTCGGCGGACATCCTCGACCTCGAGAGCTACGGCGCCATTTTCGCGGTCGCCGCCTGGTCCCTGTGGCTGGCGCGCCGGCATCTGCGCGAGGTGGCCGCCTGCGTTCTCCACGGCGCCGGCGACCGCCGCGAGGTGCGCATCTACCGGGCCGCGGTGATCGCCATGGTCCTGTCCGGGCTCTACGTCGTCGGCTTCGGGGTCAGCCTGGGAGCGAGCGTTCCGGTCGCCGCCGCCTCCCTGGCGCTGATGACGGTGGTCTTCTTCGTCGTTTCCAAGCTGATCGCCGCGACCGGGTTCACCTACCTGATGGCGAGCTGGGCCAACTGCAAGGGGACCTTCTTCATCACCGAGCTGGTCGGCTCCTCCAACCTGTCGACCCGGAACGTCGTCTCCTTCAAGCTGTTCACGAGCAACGCCTTCTTCGGCAACATGCGCATCCCGGCGTGGCCGGCGATTCCCCACCACCTGCGCATCTTCTCGCTGCGCCGCCAACCGTTCAGGGTCTGCGCCGTAGTCCTCGCCGCCTTCGTCGCCGGCAGCCTGGTGACCTCCTGGTCGAGCATCGAGGTCGCCTACGACCAGGGCGGGGCCGTGCACCTGCCCTACGCCTTCAACGTCTACCCGCAGATCGCCAACCTGCTGAACAACCCGCGGGTTCTCGACATCGGCAAGTGGGGGATCTGGTCGGCGGGGTTTCTCGAGGCCGCGCTCCTGGCCTTCCTGCGCGGCCGCTTTCACTGGTTTTCCCTGCACCCGATAGGCCTCGCCTTCCAGAAGGCGACGGGCCCCGAAAGCTACTGGTTCAGCCTCTTCATCGTCTGGCTGGTCAAGCTGACGGTGCTGCGCTACGGGGGCGCCAGGGCATACCAGGCGGGCAAGCCCCTGTTCTACGGGATCGGCATCGGCTACGCCGCCGGGGTGATCCTGTCGGGGTTCGTCGACGTGATCTGGTTCCCGGTGCAGGGGCACCTCGTCCACTACAAGTAGAAAACAGTCAGCACCGGCGGCAGGTTGTGTCTTCGCAGGCAAGTCCGGGTTCAGAATCGTGGCAGTCGGGACGCAAGGCTCGCCAGGCGCGCCTGAACGAGTCGTGCCGATGGTCAGGGGAGCGAAGGCAGATGGCCGCGGAGGCCGGATTCACCCGGAATTGCGCGCGTGCGCCTACACGAACGAGGAGTGCCAGGGGAGCGGCAGGTTTCCCTGCGCCCCGGTGAAGAAGTCGACGATCAGCCAGAATCCGGTGACGCAGATCTGGCCGCAGATCAGGCCGAGGAAGAACGGCCTCGTGCGGTTGTAGAGCTTCGGACCTCCGTAGCGCAGCACCAGCGACTTGATCCCCCAGGCTACCAGGACGCTGAACCAGACGAAGCTCATCAGCCGGTACTCGGTCACGGCGAACCCGAGCGGGTGGATGGGCCACCAGGTGAAGCGCACCCGCACCCAGGTCAGCAGGCCCATGACCGCGGCGCCGAAGCCGGTGAAGAGCCAGCCGCTGGCGCTGGGGAAGGTCGGGTTGGTGAGGGCGATCGCCATGTTCTTCCCCACCTGCTGCGGCCCGTACACGAAGTAGAACGCCTGCAGGTTGATGCCTCCGTGGGCGTACGCCAGGGTGACGATGCTGTAGACCGAGCCGGCCAGGGCCGCCGCCGCCGCGAGGGCCGCGGCCCCGACCAGGGGTCTCTTGCTGCCCTTGATCTCGCCGGCGATCCTCAGGCTGTTGGCGAAGCAGATCATGAAGAAGATCCTCAGGTTCGCCGCCCACACGTAGGTGAAGCCGAGGGCGATTCCCCCCGAGACGCCGAGGGCGTGGGTGCCGACCCCGGAAACGACGAAGTCCCCGGGGGTCAGCGGCGTGCGGATGTGGGGCATCCCCCCCTCGACCGTGGCCCGGGTCAGGGCCATGAAGACGATGAAGACGGCGAACAGGAAGACGGGCACCACCCACCAAGGCAGTCCCGACGCCCACAGCCAGGTGCAGACGACGGCCAGCCCGGCCAGCAGGCCGAGGACCGCGGTCCGGTACGACATCACCTCGCCGGCGTCCTCCTCGTCTCCCCCGGCGAACGCCCTTTGCCACACCCGTTTCAGGTGGTCCCGCGCAAGCCACAGCCCCGACAGCACGAGGACGATCATCGCCCCCATGGTCTGGTGCGCCAGGAAGGGGCCCCCTTCGAAGGTGAACCTGCTGAGCTTCTCGGTGCTCTCGATGCCGAGGATGTTGAACAGGCCGCGCTCGGCGTGGGCGAGCAGAAAGAAGATCCACAGCCCCAGGGCCACGTCGCGGTTGAGCAGGTAGGCGATGCCGACGACGCCGATGTTGAGCATCACCAGCAGGTCGGTGGTGCCCCGGAACATGGCGAGCCGCGTCGTCCAGTTCCCCATGCCGGGAACGGCGGGGAAATAGAAGTGCAGGGAGTGGATCGATCCGACGAGGAGGGGAAGGGCGAATCCCGCCCACATCACCGGGTTGCGGAAGAACGGTTTGATCGCCGAGCGGCGCTCGTCGTCGCGCAGCATCTCGACGGCGACCTGGACCAGCGGGTACAGCAGCTTCTCGTGCTCCATCCACTGCTTGCGCAGGATCGTCATCAGGCAGGCCGAGACCCAGAAGACCGCCAGGATCAGGATCGACCAGGCGATCAGCGGCTCGGCCCAGAGCTCCCAGGGCACCGGCTCCCCCTCGGGAAGGCCTTCGTAGAAGCCGCGCGACGCCTCCTCGCTCCGCGGGACCAGCCAGCCCGGCAGGTGGGGGTGGACGATCTCAGCCCACTGGTTCTCCGGGGTTGCGTAGTAGTGGACGCCGGCGATGATCGGCAGCAGGTACTCGGCGAAACCGACCGTCGGCACCGCGGTGGCTAGCATGGCCATGATGTACACGGTGGCCAGCTCTCCCGGGTCGAAGGCCCAGCTCCAGCGCGCCAGCCGCAGGGCGACGTTGAGCACCCCGACGAACAGGAAGAAGGTGAACAGGGCGATCGGGGTGTTGGCGTTGTGCGCCAGCAGCGACCCCTTGATGATCATGTTGGTGTACGGGGTGGCCAGGCCGATGAAGAGGGCCGTGAGCAGGCCGACCAGGACGGCGCGCAAGGTGACGGCCCCCTCCGGGGAGGGGACGTGCTGCTGCCGCAGGCCGGTTCCCGCCTTCCTGTCCAGCGGAGCCATTTTTTTCGTGTCTGCTAAGGAAGCCGGGGCCGGCCGGCGCCTGCGCGCGTCGTGAAGCGGCGACCGGATTCACGCGGAATTGCGCAGGCAGGCACTAGTGTCATGTCGCAGAAATACGCTCACAAAGTCTTTTGACCTTAGCGAGGATGGAATC
>JAPOZF010000692.1 GCA_026706165.1 Gemmatimonadota bacterium | reverse complement strand
TGCGGCCCATGCGCTGCTCGAGCCGCACCGGGTTCCAGGGGATGTCGTAGTTGAAGAGGATGTGGCAGCACTGGAGGTTGATTCCTTCGCCGGCCGCCTCGGTAGCCACCAGGATCTGAATCTCCCCTTCCCGGAACTGCTGCTCGGTGTGGAGCCGGGTTCCCGGCTCGTCGCGGGATCCGGGTTTCATTGCTCCGTGGATGCAGCCGACCCGGAAACCCCATGCCTTCAGCTGTTCCATCAGGTGGTCGAGGGTGTCCTTGAACTCGGTGAACAGCAGCAGCCGCTGGTCGGGCCGGTCGAAGAACCCCTCCTCCTGCATGATCTGCCGAAGATGCCGGAGCTTTGCCTGGCTGCCCGAAGCTTCGACTGCTTTCGCCTCCGCGGCGAGCTCCAGCAGCTCGGCGATCTCCTCCCGCACCTGCTCGGCGTTGCCGGCCAGGGTGATCGCTTCCAGCACCCTCTCCAAGCGCTCGCGCTCGGCGTCCTCGAGCTCCTCGAGCTCTTCCAGACCGGGAAGGTCCGGGGGCGCGGTCCGCACCACTTCCTGGGCCCGCGCAAGGCCGTCCTTCAGGCGCTTTGCCCGATTCTCCAGCGAGCGACGCATGGCATAGGTGCTTGAGGCGAGACGCCTCTGGTACAGGGACATCAGGAAACCGACGGCTCGCGCCCGCGGATCGTCCCCCTGGGCCGCGGCTCGGGTGCATTGCCGCTTTACGAAGCGGGTGACTGCTTGGTACAGGTCGAACTCGGTACCATCGATGGCGAAGTCGGCGGTACGTGGGATGCGCTTGGTGAAGACGGGCTTGGCGATCCAGGTTCCGTCCGTATGGCGCTCCGGGAAATAGACCATCGCCTCCTTGGTGCGCCGCAGGTAGAAGGGGGCGCGCCTCCTGTTCATGGCATCGCGGATCGAGCTTACGTCGGCGTAGGCGTCCCGGTCGAGCAGTTGCAGGAAGAGGGTGAAGTTCTGCGGGTCCCCCTTGTGAGGAGTAGCGGTCAGCAGCAGCACGTTGTCGGCGCTGTCCCGAAGCAGTTCCCCCAGCCGGTACCGCTGGCTCTTGTGCGACTCGTCGCGCGCCGACATGCGGTGGGCTTCGTCGACGATCACCAGGTCCCAACGCACCTGAGCCAATCCGGGAAGGATCTCGGTGCGCTTGGCAAGATCGAGGGAGGTGATGGTCTGCTTCTGCTCCATCCACTGGTTGACCCCGAACTGATCGCGAATGTCGCCGCCTTTCAGCACCAGGAACTTCTCCTCGAACTTCTCCTTGAGCTCCCGCTGCCATTGGAACGTCAGGTTCGCCGGGCAGACGACGAGGACCCGTTCGATCAGGCCGCGCAGCTTGAGCTCGCGAATCAGGAGGCCGGCCATGATGGTCTTGCCAGCTCCTGCGTCGTCGGCGAGGAGGAAGCGCACGCTTGGCAGCTTGAGGAGGTGATCGTAGACCGCCTCGAGCTGGTGCGGCAGCGGGTCAACGCGGGAAATGGAAAGGCCGAAGTAAGGGTCGAATTCGTAGGCGATTCCCAGCGCATAGGCCTGGAGGCCGAGGCGCAGAAGCCGTCCGTCGCCGTCGAAGGAAAGGGCTGAGTCGGCGATGGTCAGGTTGGCAATGTCATCCAGCGTGAGGGTGACCTGGCGGAACTGCTCCGACTGCTGGCCGACGAGACCTGCAACCCAGATCCCGCGGCCGTTCGAGCCAACGGTCACCACTCGCATAGGCTCGCTGAACAGCGAGCCGGTCAGGATCTGTCCTTCCCGGATGGCGGGTTCAGCACTCAACGGGATACTCCTGTTTTCCAACCATTATCTTTTTTCTGGCCCCGACATGGCTTGCTCGATCCCATTCAGGGGTACCGAATCGCATCCGGTACCTGTAGAGGAAGGGGTCCAAATGTGCAGGCCATGATCCCGGGTGGGATTCTGGGCAGTCCGGGGGCTTGGTCCGCGATTCATTCTACATCTTTTCCCCAGGGGATGCGAAAATGTTCGTCCAGGATGGTTCGGCGTTTCCGGGGGCCGCGCCGATGTTTGAGCGTGCGGGCCTCCTCAAAATCTGGCTGGATAAATTACTTTGCAGACTGTTGATTCCACACTCACTTGCCTCTGTTTCGAACCACAGGAGGCTATGACCGTTCACACACCGCGTTCATCCGTGATTGTCGAAGAGCTTTTGCCCTGGCGGACGATGGCGGTCGATTTGAGCTGGTAGAAAGGAGAACTTGATCACATGACCCTGACCGGGGGCACACATGGCGCACTGACGGTTCGCATTTGGCGCCTGCTCGACGAGTATTTTGAAACGCACGACCTCGCTGTGGAAGGCGTCTCCCCCTCGGACCGCCTGGCCGACGTTCACGTCAAGATCCCCGGGTATTTCCGGGCCGGGAGCCGACTGGTCTGGCTATTTGGATCCCGAACCCGAATCGTCCTCGTTACTCCCAGCATGTCGAGGTGGTGGGAGCGAAGGATGATCTCGAAGACGGCGGTGTGCTTGCCTGGATTTCGCTGCGCCGTGCGGCGGCTCTTCGCGTCGGTTCCTTCAGAGCAATGACAGCCACCCTCAGTTTCGATTTCGCGCTCTCCGAGGACTTCGTCCGGTGGTACTGCGTCGGTATTGGCGTTTTCTGGCTTCTTTCTGTGGGGTGGCTTTTTCGCCAAGTCGGTCCCCTGCGGTTAAAACTGGGCCGAGTACATGCAGACTTGAGAAATCTGGATGGAGAAGAAGGGTTTGCCAGAGGCTTTGAAGGCTATGATCGCAATGTAGATGAAACTTTTGGCTTGGCGTGGACCGAATTCGTTGAGACCCTGATTCTTCCAGGACCCGAGTCTGGAGACCCGATCCGCAATACCAGCGAGGTCTCCCGGTACCTGAACGACGCCACCATTGTTTTTCCCCGGATTTCTTCCGGTTTCTACCAGGCGGTCCCGAACCTGCTGACCGGTTTCGGCATCCTCGGCACGTTTCTCGGTCTGGCCGCCGGGGTCGGGGCCGCCAAGTCAGGATTGTCCTCCGAAGATCCACGCCTGATCACGGCCGCTCTACAGCAGCTTCTGGGTGGGGCATCCCTGGCGTTCTGGACCTCCATCGTCGGCATTGGCAGCTCCATCCTGTTCGTGTTTGTCGAACGCTTTGCCTTTCGGGGACTCCACAAAGCACTGGACACATGGGTCGGGGCAATCGAGTCCCGGGTCGAGCGGATCACGTTGGAAGGCGTTGCTCTTGAACAACTCGACCAGGCGAAGCGCACGACGACCCAACTCGAACGATTCAACACCGATTTGATCTTCTCTCTCGAGCAGGCACTCGAGGAGAAAATCGCGGGCCGTCTGTCCCCGCAACTGGAACGTCTTCTTCAAGCGGTCGAAGGACTGCGGGAGGATCGGGCAACCGACAGCGGTCAAATGATCGAACAGGCACTTGTCCGGTTCACCGATGCACTTCAGGAAAAGACCGGCTCGCAGTTCAATGAAATGGCGACAACTGTCGACGACCTGAATCGCACC
>JAPOZF010000342.1 GCA_026706165.1 Gemmatimonadota bacterium | reverse complement strand
TGGAGCCGTCCCATGAACTTCGACGCCTACGATCTCGACGCCGCGATCTACGATGAGATGTTCCTGCCGGACGGTACTCCCCGGGGCCACTCCCGGGCGTTGCACGACACCCTGAGTCAGCTGCCCGCCGACGAGGTAGGCAGGATACAGGAAAGGGTCACCCGCTCCTTCTCGAACGAGGGCATCACCTTCACCGTCTACGGGGACGACGAGGCCGACGAGCGCATCATTCCCGTCGACTGCGTACCCCGCATCCTCTCCGCCGACGAGTGGCGGCACATCGAGACCGGACTCACCCAGCGCCTGGGGGCCCTGAACCGCTTCCTGGAGGACGTCTACGGCGAGGCGCGCATAATCGCCGACGGGGTGGTCCCCGCCGACCTGGTGCGGGGCTGTCCGCAGTACCTTGTCGAGATGTGCGGGGTCCCGGTCCCCCACGGCACCTGGGTCGCCGTCTGCGGCACCGACCTGGTGCGCACCAACGACGGCTGGCTGGTGCTCGAGGACAACCTGCGGGTGCCCTCCGGCGTCTCCTACATGATCGCCAACCGCAAGGTGGTCAAGTCGAGCCTGCGCCGCCTCTACCGCGACTGCCGGGTGCGGGAGGTGGAGCAGTACGGGCAGGTGCTGCTCGAGACGCTCCGCGAGCTCGCTCCCGCCGGGCGCCCCGACCCCTGCATCGCCCTGCTCACCCCCGGGGTGGCCAACTCCGCCTTCTACGAGCACATCTTCCTGGCCCAGGAGATCGGCGCCGCCCTCGTGGAAGGCCGCGACCTGCTGGTCAACGACGGTTTCGTCCACATGCGCACCACCGAAGGGCTGCGGCGGGTGGACGTGATCTACCGCCGCGTGGACGACGACTTCCTCGACCCCCTCGTCTTCCGTCCCGATTCGCTGCTCGGTGTGCCCGGGCTGATGCACGCCTACAGGAGCGGGCGCGTCGCCCTGGCCAACGCGCCGGGGACGGGGGTGGCCGACGACAAGAGCGTCTACGCCTTCGTTCCCGACATGGTCCGCTACTACCTCGGCGAGGAGCCGATCCTCGCCAACGTCGAGACCTACCTGTGCCGGCGGCCCCGCGATCTGGAGTACACCCTCGACAACCTGCAGGACCTCATCGTCAAGCGGGTGGGCGAATCCGGGGGTTACGGCATGCTCGTCGGTCCCCAGTCCACCCCTGAGGAGCGCGACGCCTACGCCGGGGAGCTTCGCGCCGACCCGGCGGGATTCATCTCGCAACCTGTGCTTGCCCTGTCCCGGGCGCCCTGCTTCATCGAGGGCCGCCCCGAGCCGCGCCACGTCGACCTGCGCCCCTTCGTCCTCCACGGCCGCCGGACCCGCATAGTCCCCGGAGCTTTCTGCCGGGTGGCGCTGCGCCGGGGCAGCCTCGTGGTGAACTCGAGCCAGGGCGGCGGCGGCAAGGACCTCTGGGTGCTGGAGAACTGAGATGCTCGCGCGCAGCGCTCAGGGACTCTACTGGATGGGACGCTACCTCGAGCGCGCCGAACACCTGTGCCGTCTGCTGCGATTGCAGATCGAGTCGCTGGTCGACCGGCCGGTCGAGGAGATCAACCACGGCTGGACCCGGATCTACGCCGGCCTCGGCAGGCAGCCCCCCGGGGGAGACCTCGGCACCGGCGGCAGCGACGACTACGTGCTCGCAGATTCCTACACCTTGGCGGGGGACCTCACCTTCGAGCGCTCCAACCCGGACTCGGTGCGGCGGTGCCTGGCCCTGGGCCGCGAGAACGCCCGCCAGATGCGCAACTGCATAAGCGCGGAGATGTGGACCTGCCTCAACCTCTGCTGGCTGCGCATCCGCGACCTCGGCATCGAGGACATCTGGAGGGTCTCCCCGGAGAGCTTCTACGCCGAGACCATCCGGGAGATCGGCACCTTCACCGGCGTCGCCGACGCGACCATGTACCGGGACGAGGGCTGGCGCTTCATGCGCATCGGGCGATTCATCGAGCGCGCCCAGCTTCTCGCCTCCTTCCTCCTCGCCCAGCTCGCCGGACGGGAACAGGGCGGAACCTCCGACACCGGCTGGACGAGCATGCTGCGCGCCTGCCTGGCATTCGACGCCTACAAGAGCAGCTACAGCGTCGAGGTTCAGGAGGACCGGGTGCTCGACCTCCTCGTCACCGATCCACTGCTGCCGGGCTCGCTCTGCCGTTCGCTCGACATGCTGGCGGCCGAGCTGGCCGCCATGGCTCCCGGCCCGGGTGCACACGACGGGGCGGCGGCCGAGAGGCTCTCCGGCCGGCTGTGCGCCCTGATCCGCTACGACTGGCCGGACTGCGAGGACGGCGATGAGCGAGAGGCTCTTCTCGCGCAGGTCGGGGAACACTGCCGCAAGCTCCACGACCTCGTCAACGCGGCGTACATCGACTACGCCATCGAGGACTCGCCGGTGCACTGACGCATGACCGGGGCAGTCCGTTTCGAGATCGAGCACGTCTCCCGCTACAGCTACGATTCCAGCGCGCGGCAGTGCGTCATGCTGCTCTGCCTGGAGCCGCTTCAGGACCGGGGCCAGCGGCTTCTCGACTTCGAGATCGAGACGCGGCCCCCGGCATTCCTCAACCGGGAGAAGGACTTTCTCGGCAACGCCAGGCACCTCCTCGACCTCAACCGCGAGCACCGGACCCTCGAGATCAGGGCCTGCTCCACGGTCGAGGTCGCCCCCTGCCCGGCGCCTCCGGACTGCCTCGGGACCGGGGCCTGGGAGGAGATCCGCTCCCGGAAAGATTCCTTCGCCGACTGGAACTTCACCCGCCCGAGCGCGCTCGTGCAGCCCTCTGCCGGTCTCGAAGCGTTCGTACACCGGCATCGTATCGAGCCGGGCAGCGACCCGCTCGAAAGCCTGTCGAGGCTGGCAGACACCCTGCACCGCTGCCTTTACTACATTCCGGGAAGCACCACGGCCGAATCACCTGTGGAGCACATCCTGGAAACCGGCAGCGGTGTCTGTCAGGACTACTCCCACCTGATGATCGCCATCGCCCGTTCCTGGGGCATCGCCGCCCGCTACGTATCCGGTTACCTGCACCTTCCTGAAGGGTCCGGCGGGCAGCCCTCCGCCAACGCGACCCACGCCTGGGTGGAATGCAGTCTTCCGGGGCTCGGCTGGGTCGGCTTCGATCCCACCAACCAGAGTCTCTCGGGGCACGGGGACGTGGTGCGGATCGCTGCCGGGCGGGACTACCACGACGTGTCGCCGACCCGCGGCATCCTCCAGGGCGGAGGAGAAACCCGGCTCGAGGTCGAGGTGCGGGTACAAGCCGCCGGAGAGGACCGGACCAGCGGGGCCGTTGACCGGGCAACGGTATCCCCCGGTTCCGCCCCGGTCGAAGAACCGCCTGATCACAAGAACCCCGACGCGGCGGCCGCGGCCGCCCTTCAACCCTGACCGAGGAGCAAATTCAATGGACCTGCTCAAGCGCATCATCGGCATCTATCTCGTAGCGACGGCAGTTGCGGTCGGCGTCCACACAGTGGTCGAACCGCTCTATCACG
>JAPOZF010000001.1 GCA_026706165.1 Gemmatimonadota bacterium | reverse complement strand
CGGCGGCCTGAATGGAGGCGGCCACTCCGACCGGGTCGGCAGCCGAGTGGGGGGCCATGGCGATGTAGTGGACCTCGGCGCAGGCGGCGATCCTCCTCATCTCGAGGATGCCGCCGCAGTGGCGAATGTCCGGCTGCAGCACCGCGGCCGCCTTCTTTTCACAGATCTCGCGAAAACCCCACCGGGTGGTGTTGCGCTCGCCGGTAGCGATCGGGATGGTCGTCGACCGCGTTATCTCCAGCAGAGCGTCGACGTTTTCGGGATGCGTGGGTTCCTCTACGAACATCGGGAAGAGCGGCTCGAGCTCGCGCAGCAGGAGCCGGGCCATCGCCGGGCTCACGGCGCGGTGGAAGTCGACGGCCACGTCGATTTCGCTGCCGACCGCCTCGCGCACCGCGGCGACGCGGCTCACCGCAGCGGCGATCGCCGCCGGGGTGTCGATGTAACGGACCGGGTCGGGGAAGGGAGTCAGCTTGACGGCGGTGAACCCCCGGCCCACCGCGTCCCGGGCGCTGGCCGCGAACTCCTCCGGGATGGTGCCGCCGGCCGCGGCGTAGACCCTGATGCGGTCGCGGCAGCTGCCGCCGAGGAGCCTCCATACCGGGGCGTCGAGCGATTTCCCCAGAATGTCGAGACAGGCCATTTCGACGCCGCTGAGGGCGGAGAGCAGGATCGGCATCTGGCGGCTGTAGCTGGAGCGGAACAGCGCCTGCCAGTGGTCCTCCACCTGGCGCGGGTCCCTGCCGACCAGGTAATCAGCCATATCGGCGACGGCCCGCCAGACCGTGCGGCCGTGCTCGTAGTTCATCGGCGAGCCCAGTCCAACCAGGCCCTCGTCGGTCCGCATCTGGAGCAGCAGGCCGCGGCGCTCGATCGGGGTTACGTCGAGTCCGGTGATTTTCACCAGTCGACCCGGGGTCGCCGAGGCCGGGATCCGGAAACCCTGAGGAAAGAGGGGGAAGGGCTCAAGGAGCGACCGCCTCCGCGTACGCCGCCCGCGCCGCCCCTTCGAGCAGCCTGAAGTCGCTGTTGAGGTCGATGAAAAGGAATCCCTCCGCGGTCCTGCGACGCGCCTCGTCCCCGCTTTTCACCGGGATCCCGCACGGCTTGCCGGCGCGTTCGCAGCCCTGGCGGAACGACTGCAGGGCCGCTTCGTGATCGGGGTGGCCGGCCTCGACCCCCATGGACAGGGCGAGATCCCCGGGGCCGAGGAAGCCGATGTCGACCCCCTCGACCGCGGCGATCGCCTCGCTGTTCCCGATCCCCTCCATGTCCTCGATCTGGGGAATGCAGAGGATGACGTCGTCGCAGCGGTCCCGGTAATCGGGAGACATGGTGACGCAGCGGCCCGTGCCGGAGGAGCGCAGACCGCGCGGCGGGTAGCGCACCGAAGAGGCGAGCCGTTCCGCCTGCTCCGGGGTGCTGACGTGGGGGAAGACGATGCCCAGAGCCCCGGCATCGAGAAGGCGCCCGGCGGTGGCCGGCTCGTGATCCCAGGCCCGCGCCAGCGGCACCGCTCCGCGGGCCTCGATGGCCCGGAAGGTCCGGGTGATGGAATCGAGGTCGAAGGGGCCGTGCTCGGCGTCGACGCACAACCACGGGTACCCGGCAGCGGCCATGACTTCGGCGGCCAGGGGGGAGGCCAGGTTGAGCCAGGATCCGACCGACGGTCTGCCGGCGTCCAGGGCCTCGCGTATCGGGGACTCATTCATGGCAATCTTCAGCCTTTCTCCTTGCGAAGTTTTTCAGGAACAGATCGACCTCATCTTTTCCGCCACCCATTCGATGGCGTAGTCGGAGACCACCCGGCCCTTGTGGGGGGTCGCCAGGTCGCGGGCGGCCCGGTAGTATATCGGGTCCTTTTCGCGGTCGTTGTCGGCCTGTATGTCGACGTGGTCCCGGTCGTAGTCGACGTCCTCCCAGTGCACGTTTTCGGGGAACGCCGCCATCGCCATCGAGGTCTCGAACTCGGCGGCGTGGGCGGGGCAGTCCCCCGACTCGAGATGCTCGGCGACGAACTCCTGCGGATACGACTCCCAGTAGGAGCAGAACTCGACGTCGATGCCCAGCTTCTCCCGGAACTCCTCCATGTGCTCCCGCAGCGGGCCGTTGCCGGCATGGCCGTTGACAATCAGGATGTGCTCGATGCCGTGGCGCTGCAGGCTCTCGCAGATGTCGAAGGCGACCGCGGCGAAGGTCTCGCGGCGCAGGCTCAAGGTGCCCTTCCACTCCATCCAGTGCTCGGAGATGCCGACGGAAATCGGCGTCGCCACGACAACCGACGGGTACAGCGCAAGGGCGGCCTGGTGGGCGACGTACGTAGCGCTGGCGGTGTCGTGCTCCATGGCGAGGTGCTCGTTGTGCTGCTCGGTGCTTCCCGTCGGCAGCAGGGCTCCCTTCAGTTCGCCGGCGGCGAGACGCTCGCGCACCTGCTTGCGCGTCAGCTTCCAGAGTCTGACTTCACCTGATTTCACAATCGCTCCTTTCCGGGTTCTCATCCACCGCGGCGGAAATCGCCCCCGGCCGCAAATGCTTCTCATGCCGGGCCGGTCCGGTGAAGGGGGACAAGGTGACCGGCAGGGGGGGTTCCGGCAAGCGCTCCACAGCCTGGAAGACCGCCCGGTGCGCAGACTCCCCCCCCCGAAAAGGAGTTGCAAGGTCAGCCCGGGGTGAACGGGGAGGCGGGCGGTGTCAGGCTTCCGACTCGATCAGCCTGTCGACCTCGGCGGTGAGGCGGTCGAGGACTTCGTCGTAGGAGAAGCGTCCGATCAGTTCGGGGCCCCGCTTGAGATTCACGAAGGTCGGGGCGCACCAGAGTCCGAGATCGGCGTCGTCGGTCTCTCCGGGTCCGTTTACGCGGCACCCCATCACGGCAATGGTGATGGAGTGGCTCGCGGCGTACGCTGTTACCTCCCGGACCTTGAGGGCGAGATCGACGAAGGCGTTGTTTTCGACGCGGGAGCAGGAAGGGCAGGAGATGATGTTCAACCCTTCGGGCCTGTATTCCGGAACGGACCGGAAGCGGCCGTTGGCGATGTCGTCGAGAATCTGTCTGCCGACGCGGACCTCCTCCCCCTTGTCGTCGAACGGCAGCGTCAGGGAAACGCGGATCGTGTCTCCGATGCCCTGGGAGATCAGCTGCTCGAAAGCAACGCGGGTCTTGATGACGCCGTCCGGGGGCATGCCGGCCTCGGTGACGCCGAGGTGAAGCGGCACGTCGGGGCGCTGCGCGGCGAACCGCTTGTTGGCTTCGATGACCTTGTTGGGGTCGGAGTCCTTCAGCGACACGCAGTAGCGGGTGAAGCCGAGGCCGTCGAGCATCTCGCAGTGCTCGAAGGCGGAGGCGAGCATCGGCGAGATCGAATCCTCCGGGTCGAAGCGGGCGACCTGATCCGGGTCGACGGAACCGCAGTTTACCCCCACTCGAATGGCGCAGTCGTTCGCCGCGGCGGTGTCGGCGAGGAAGGCGACCTTGTCCCGCCCCGGCCGCGCGGTTTTGTGGCGATACAGGGGGCCGGGG
>JAPOZF010000048.1 GCA_026706165.1 Gemmatimonadota bacterium | reverse complement strand
TGGGAAAGTAGATGAATGCAAAGCGCGTGCCATCATTCGCCCACCCCGTAGCGTTTCATCCAGTTGGTGAGGGTCTGGTAGCTGGGTAGGCCGACGAGGTCAGCCGCCCGGGTCTTGTTTCCCTGCGCCTCGTCCAGGGCCCTCTCCAGGTAGTGGCGGGCAACGGATGCCAGAATCCCGGGAAGGTCGAGGCCTTCGCCGAGGGGCTTGCCAAGCACCGATCCCTTTTGGGTCTCGCCTGCAGGCAGGAGGGCGTCGCGAATGTCCTCCGTTTTCAGGGTGGCCTCGGGGGTCCAGATCGCCGCGCGTCCCAGGGTGTTCTGCAGTTCCCGGACGTTTCCGGGCCACGGGTGCGCGAGCAGAAGGTTTCTCGCTCCGGGAGAAAGTTCCTTTTCCACGAAGCCCGGCTGCTCCCGCCCCTCCCGGTTTACGAGGGCGAGGATGTAATCGATCAGGAGCGGGAGATCGTCACGCCGGTCCCGGAGCGGGGGCAGTTGCAGCACCGCCACTGCAAGACGGTGGAAGAGGTCCTCCCGAAAAGCGCCGTCAGCCACCTCGGACAGGAGTGAGCGGTTGGTGGCGGCGATCACTCGCACGTCCACCTTGCGGCTGCGCGAGGACCCGACTGGAATCACCTCCCCCTCCTGGAGGGCTCGCAGCAGCTTCACCTGCGCGGACTTGGGTAGCTCTCCCACCTCGTCGAGGAAGAGGGTTCCCCCGGATGCCTCCTCGAAATGGCCTTTGCGGTCCTTGGTTGCCCCGGTGAAAGCCCCCTTTACGTGACCGAACAGCTCGGATTCGACGATCTCGGGTGGAATGGCGCCGCAGTTGACGGCCAGGAAAGGCTTGTCGCGCCGGGGACTGGTACGATGGATGGCGCGGGCGAGAAGCTCCTTTCCGGTACCCGTCTCCCCTTCGATGAGTACGGGCACCGAGCGAGGGGCGACGCGTCGGGCCCGCAGGATCACCCGCTGCATGGCTTGGCTCCCGTGCAGGATCTCTTCGAATTCCGGAGCCTCAGGAGGCAGACCGGCGCTTAAGCGCTCGAGCTCTTCATCGGGGCGGCGCAGCAGATCGGGAAGGAAGTCTGCGGAGATATCGAAAGGGACGGAGACCGTGCTGACGCCGTGCTGCTTCGAGGACTCGATCAGCTCGGCGGGGAAGCGCGTCTTGGCGAGGATGATCCATACCGCAGCCATGGCCGGCGTGCCCGGGCTCAGATGGAAGGTGAGCTCCGTGTCCCTGGGCCCCCCGGCGAGGGCGGTCTCGCAGGCGCGGACCGCAGCGGGGTAGATCTCGCCGAACTGGGTGGGGCCAGTCAGTTCCTCGTGAAGCAGGTGACGGGTGGCGCATTCGCAGCGCTCCTGGAGCCACCGCCGGTAGCGACGGCCGACTTCGGCCTTGTGGTCGACCAGCAGATAGGCGTCGTCGTACTCGCGAGCCATCAGGGCCTGGGCAACCGGCCCCGCTCCGGTTGTCTGCTCCTTTTGGGGAGCGTCGAGGTCCGTGTTGCCTATCCATGTGATGAAGATTCTGCGCATGGCCGGGAATAACACTACAAGAAAAATTCTGATCCGGCAAAATTAATTATGTCGGATGCCCTATACTTCCCTCCCCCTCGTTGAATGTCCAAATCTGTCGCCAAAAGATTCCATCACAGGCCTTTTCTTGAAACAATGGCCATTATTGGCCATAAATAGCCGCTAATAAATTATTCGTTTCGGGAATTTAGCACATTATAGCCGTTTTATTATTGATAAATAATAGCTATATTCATTGGCGTGGCCTTCAGATTACCTGAAAAAGGGGAGAATTCGCCAATGAAAATCGATCCTCATCGCCTTCGCAGCCTGCGCCTGGAAAAGGGGCTGACACGGCCCGAGCTTGCCAGACGGTCGGGCAGCGCCATCCGCACGATCCAGCGCCTGGAAAACGAGCCTCAGCAGTGCAAGAAATCCCAGGAGCACACCCTGACCAAGTTATCCCATGCACTCGGGGTCGAAACCGGAGTTCTCACGGGCGAGTCATCGCTTCCCGAGTCCAACAAGCCACCCGACTCCGAGCGGGTCCAGATCGGCGCGCAGATCGCCCCCAAGGCCAGGCTCGCCTACGACCTCGTCAAACGCCGATACGGCGTCAGTGTCACCGAGATCATCAACATGGCGCCGCTCTTCTTCGCGCTTCTGGCGGAGGGAAGTCTCGCCTGGAGGCGAAAGAAATTAGAGGAGGCAGAAGAGGCGAAAGGCCATTTGGAGGGGATCGAAGGGTTCTGGGTTGGGAGCCTTGGATCTGCCTCTGCAGTTATGAAAGAAGGGATAGGGGCAGAAATTGATTCCATCCAAAATGCCGACCTTTTCGGAGAGCATCTCTTCAGCGCCAAATCCAGTTGGATGGAAGACTTGTTCGACCCTTCCACCACCAATCCGTTCGCCAGCTATTTGCGCGGGTTGAAAGATGAGCTCGCCATCACCGGCATCGTGGAGGTGGGGGACGGCGATCTCGATTTCAGTTCGTCGCTGAAATTCCCCGACTACGACATTTGCCGTGATAAACTCGAAGACATAGCCAACGGTTCTGTCAACGCAAAGTGGGCTCTTGAAACCGGCTACGCGCGGCTCTCCGAAATTCCCGAGGAACTGATGAGGGAAGACGCCGGAGAGGAGCGCGCGAAGTGGCTGGAAGACAGGCTGCCGGGCGCCATCAAGGGTTTTCTGGTAGAGGAAGAAGGGGATACGATTCCACAATTTGTGGCGAAGGATCCGAAAGGAAAGTTGAGAAAGCTCTTGGAAGAGGCGGATATAAATGAAGTTGGGACCAGTACTGAAAGTGGAGGAGACAACCAGTGATCGACATCGTTTATACACAACATGCCGAGACACGCATGCAGCAGCGGGGCATTCGCGAAAGGGATGTGCCATTCATAGTCGATTTGGGAACGCAGGTTGACGACGAGACTTGGATATTGCTGAAGCGGGATGTCGCCCGCGAGATCGATATCCGCAAGCGGGAGATTCAAAAGTTGGAACGGCTTGAGAACTGCAAGGTTGTCATGTTCGACCAACACCTAATCACAGTCTATCCCTCCCGGCCAGCGGATCAGAAACGCACACTACGCCGCGCCAGGCAGAAGGGATTGGTGAAATGACAAGCGAGAATAGCTCTGCCAATGTCGCAATGGCGCTTGAAATGCTCGTGGAAGAGGTCGAGAAGGAAATTGGCTTCGTAAACCGGGACGGGGCCGACGCGTTTGTGAGCGGCGATCACGGCGTGGCCAGGAAGTCATTACAACGGTCGGAGGATTTGACCGCGGGACAAAGTTGCCGTTCTGCGAAAGGAATGGCAGGAGCATGCGGTGTCGGCTGATCGCAGCGAAAATGAGAAAGTGTCCACACGCCGCGGCAACGGCAGGTTGCCAAAGGGTCAGCGAACGCCCGAGGCCGAGTTTGTCGAGCCGATTTTGCAGGTTCTGAAGAAGATGGGTGGGAGCGGCGAGGCCGATGAAGTAGTGGAGAGAGTAGGGCGATTCATGAG
>JAPOZF010000611.1 GCA_026706165.1 Gemmatimonadota bacterium | reverse complement strand
GGGCGGCGATGGTGTAGGCCCCGGCGCTGCTGAAAGGGATGCGCCACTCGCCGCTGGGTATCTGGAAGAGGTTGCTGTCGGCGATGGTGTACTCGCTGCGGCAGGGGGAGCCGAGAAACAGCTCCAGTCCGTCCTCGGAGCCGGGCTCGCGAATCAGGCATGCCGACTGCAGGTTGAAGCGGACGTGGTAGGCCTCCCCCGGAGGGCCGACCAGTCCCCCCGAGTACTTGTAGAACGGGTCCGGCTCGTGGGGGCGGCTTTCCCAGGTGAAGGAAGAGGCGTGGAAGTTGATCATCGGACTCCGGCCTCCTCCGGCACCGGTTCGAGGGCCAGCTGCTCGAGGGCTCGGTCGACCGCGGCCCGCTGCTCGCCGCTGAGGGGCAGGGCGGGCAGCCGCGGGTCCCCGCACTCGATCCCGAGCCGCCTGCCGAGCACGTGCTTGCATATGGCGACGTAGCGGCCCCCTTCGAACAGGGAGATCAGGGACTCGACGACATTCGAGGCCCGCGACTGGGCCCGGCGCGCCGCCTCGATGTCACCGGCCTCGAAGGCGTTCCAGATCGCCACCCAGCATTCCGGGACGAGGTTCGGCGGGCCGTCGACGCAGCCGGCGCCGCCGGTGGTCATGGCCGGCAGCATCCAGTGGCAGGAGCCGGTGAAGGTCGCCAGCCCCATCGAGGAGAAGGCGCGGATGTTGTGGAAGTTCTGCGCCGAGTGCTTGACCCCGGCAAGCTGCGGAACCGCGTCCTGCAGCTTCTTCATCAGGCCGGCGGTGATCTCGACGTTGGTGCAGCCCGGCAGGTTGTAGCAGAAGAAGGGCAGGTCAGCGGCGGCGGCGACGGCGCGGTAATGCTCGACGATCTCCTCTTCCCGCCGGGGGTAGAAGAACGGCGGCACGCAGCATACCGCGTCCGCACCGGCCCCGGCGGCGTGCTCGGCCAGGGCCGCCGCCCGGCTCGTGGTCGCCGCCCCGACGTGGTGGATGTGGAAGGCCCGGCCGCGGCAGACCTCGGCGGCGATTTCGGCGATGCGCCGGTTCTCCCCGTCTTCGAGCAGCACGCTCTCGCCGGTGCCCCCGGCGACCCAGAAGCCGTGAACCCCGGCGGCGATGTTGAATTCCAGGATCCTCCGCAGGCTCTCCTCGTGCAGGCTGCCGTCGGCCCGCATCGGGGTGACGAGAGCGGGAACGACCCCCTTGAACTGGTTCATTTTCTGTTCCTTCGTAGTAAAAGTGGAGACCGACAAACAGGTGGTCGGGAGACGGGGCGTCAAACCGGCCGGCAGGGATGCGGCCGGTCATGGCGCGCCTGGCCCCTGCAGGCCGGAGTAATGTGCCCGGCCAACGATAACCCATTTCACCGGGAGCGAACGGAATGTCCGCTGAAGTCGCGTACACGTCGAAAGTGGGAATAGAGAGGGTGAAGGGGCCGCTGCGGCGCGCCACCCTGCCCGTGGAGCCGGAGCCGGTGCTTTTCGGCGTTCACTCCGAGGTCGCCGAGCATTACGGGGTCGATCTCGACGTCGTCGAGCCGCACGCCACCACTCTCGACTACGTGGTGGCCGCCGCGGCCGGGTGACTGACCGGAACCTTCGGGGGCGCGCTGGAGGCGCGCGACGTACCTGCAGGAGAGGGTCTGCTGTGGTCAGAGGCGACCGGGGAGATCGAGAAGGAGGGGGGAGTGCTGGTCATCAGGCGGATCCACGTGAAGTACCGCCTGAAGATCGACGCGGCGAACCGCGAAAAGGCGGAGCGGGTGATGAAGGCGCACGTCGGCTACTGTCCGGTGGCCCGGTCGCTCGCCGGCAGCATCGACATCACGACCGAGCTGGAAATGCAGGACCTGTGAAGTGAAGATCGCCTGCGGGCCTCTTGAATCGATTCCATCGACCTGTACCTTAGTTGTGTACATTTCCATGGGAGAACCGGAATTGACAACCTTTACGACCTATACCCAGGCCCGGTCGGAGTTCGCGTCGCTCTGCGACGAAGTCGCCTCATCGCGCGAGCCGGTTATCATTCGGCGCCGCAACGCCGAAGATGTCGCGCTGGTTTCCGCCGACGAACTGGCCAGCCTCCTCGAGACCGCTCATCTCCTGAGATCGCCCAGAAACGCCCAGCGTCTTCTCACGGCCATCGACCGCGCCCAGAGCGGGTCCTTGCCCCCTTCTTCCGTGGAAGGTCTCCGCAGGAAACTCGGGCTTGTCCAAGAGGAGGAATAGGGGAAGGCGCGCACCCTCCTCTCTCCAGTGGACGGGGGTTTTCCACCCCGAGTTCGTCGAAGATCTGCGTTACTGGGTAAGCACCAACCGCAAAATAAGCCTTCGCGCCTTCGACCTGATACAGGCCGTGCTAGACGACCCGTTTTCAGGTATCGGAAAACCGGAGCCCCTGAAGTACCTGCCGTCCGGAACCCGGTCCCGCCGGCTTACGGAAGAGCATCGGCTGGTGTACATGGTGAGCGAAGGCAGGGTAGATTTTCTGCAGGCACGCTACCACTACTGAAGAGATCGGATGGGATCTGCCGCGAACAAGGAGTCGGTGCGATGAAGATCTCGCTGATCGGCTACCGCGCCTCGGGGAAGTCGACGCTGGGCGGCGAGCTGTCGCGGCGGCTCGGGTTGCCCCTGCTCGACATCGACCGCGGAATCGAGGCCCGCTTTCCGAACGAGACCCTGACCGAGCTGTGGCTGCGGATAGGGGACCCCCGCTTCCGCGAGATAGAGGCCGAGGTCGTCGAGGAGATGTGCGCCGGCGACGAGTGCGTGATCTCGTTCGGCGCCGGCACCCTCGGCAGGCCGGAAAACCGCCGGCACGCCTGCCGGGACGCCCTCGTCGTCTATCTCGAGATGAGCGCCGAGGGGTTGTGGGAACGGATGCAGGTTGACCCCCGGAACGCCTCGACGCGGCCGAACCTGGCCGGCGGCGGCCTCCAGGAGGTGGTGGAGATGCTCGCCCGGCGCGACCCGGTGTACCGCGAGTGCGCCGATCTGCTCGTGGATGCGTCGCTGCCGACGGAAAGGCTCGCCGATATCGTTATTGCCGAGCTCGAGGCTCGCCGGCAACCGGGGCCGAACTCCGCCGATCAGTTCCAGCGGTAGGACCGCGCCCCGCGGCTGCCGGCGCGGGCGAACTTCCAGGCGGTTACCCACTCCTCGCGGTCGCGCACCACCAGCTCGGGGTTTTCGCTGCTGCGCACGTAGAGCCCGGGCAGGTGCGGGCGGCCGTTCGGCATGCGGGCGTCGTTCCAGCGCAGGTCGAGACTCCAGCGGATCGTGTCGGCCCGGTTGGGCCGGCTGCTGTGGGGGGTGCGGCAATGCATCATCAGCAGCCCGCCGCGCGCAACCGGAACCTCGACCGGCTCCCTGTCGGGCAACTCCCCGGGGTCGATCATCCAGTTGCCCCCCATTTCAGGCGGGGGCTTCACGTGCCTGCGCAGGGGTTCGTTGTGACAGCGAGGTATCACCCTCAGGGTGCCGTTGGCGGCGTCGGCGTCGACGAGGGGAATCCAGGTGGTGACGACGAGGGTGTTGTC
>JAPOZF010000427.1 GCA_026706165.1 Gemmatimonadota bacterium | reverse complement strand
CCGAGGAACATCCGCTTCCGGTAGGGTTCGGTGTAGCTGGAGAAAGGACCGGTCAGTGGGATATGCCCAGCTCGGGGAAGACCTCCGGCAGCCGCTCGCGCAGCGCCGCCAGCGCCCGGGTGCGGTGGCTGATCCGGTTCTTCTCGGCGGCGGACAGCTCCGCCATGGTCCGCCCCTCCCGCGGCAGGTAGAAGACCGGGTCGTACCCGAACCCCCCCGTTCCAGCGGCCTCCGTGGCGATCCGGCCTTCGCAGGTCCCCTCTCCGAAGCAGGTGCGGCCGTCGGGAGCGGCGACCGCGGCGCAGCAGACGAAGCGGGCCGAGCGTTCAGCGGGGTCGGCGACGCGGGCGAGGTTGGAAAGCAGCAGGCGGCACCTGCCGGCGTCGTCGAGGCCGGGGCCTCCGTAGCGCGCGGAAAAAATCCCGGGCTCTCCGCCGAGGGCGTCGACCTCGAGCCCGGAGTCGTCGGCGATGGCCGGGCGCCCGGAAGCCGCCGCCCATGCCCGCGCCTTGAGCGCGGCGTTCTCGCGAAAGCTGCCGCCGTCTTCGGCAACCTCCAGGCGGAGGCCGAGAGTTTCAGGTGAAACGAGGCGGTACTCGGGAAGGAGCAGGCGCAGCTCTTTCAGCTTGCCGGCATTGGAGGTCGCGGCGAGCAGTTCGGGCAGGCCGCCGCGGCCGGCGCCGCCGCTCAGAGCTCCCGGTCCAGGTCCTGCAACTGCTGCTCGCACCAATCCCTGAAGCGGTTGTCCACCTTGGCCTTGTTGTACCAGGTTCGCGCTTCCGACGCCTGGCCGAGCTTGGTGTAGGCATCGGCGACCACGACTTCGGCGGCGTGGTAGTCGCGCTGCAGGCGCGTCGCCTTGAGGCCGGAGTCGAGCGCCAGTTTCCATTCGCCGATCCCGTAGTAGGCCTCGCCGAGGACGTAATGGGCGTCGGCGTGATTGTCGTCGATTTCTATGGCGCGCCGCAGCGGCTCGATCGCCTCCTGGTGGAGGCCTTTCTGGCTCAAGGTCAGACCGATCAGGCAATGCCCTTCGAGAAACTCCGGATCGACCTCGACCGCCCTGCCGAGGGTGGCAAGGGCGTCCTCGAATTCCTTGTTGTGGATCTGGATCCTGGCGAGGCCGAGGTACGCCTTGGTATACCCGGAGTCGAGTGCGATGGCCCGGCGGTAGGTGCCGGCGGCGGCCCCGATGTTGCCCTGCCGCCGCTGCAGGCCGGCCAGCGACGCGTACGCCTTCACATAGGTGGAGTCCGCATCGATGGCGTCCTGAAACGCATCGACGGCGGCCTTGTTGACCCGGAGGGCCTTGTAGCAGAGGCCGATGAGGTAGAACAGATCGGCGTCGCCGGACTTCAGTTCCAGCGCCTTCTCGAAGCTGCCGATCGCCTCGCGGTACTTTTTCTGCTTGAACGACTTGACCGCGGATTTCTTGTAGATGTCGGCGAGTTGGGCGGGAATCCGCTCGAGCGCGCCCTCGGAGGAAACCCGGTGGCGGGTGGCCGCGTCGAAGGCGCGGATGGCGCGGTCGAACCGGTTCAGGACCTTGTACGTCTTCGCCAGCGCGTAGTGGGCGTCCCCGTAGGTGGAGTCGGCCGTTACTGCTTGTTCCATGGCGATGGCGGCGTTGGGGACGTCGCGGTTCCTGAGAAGCTCGAGGCCCTTGCTGTAGTACTCGACAGCGGCGGGGTCCGGTTTTCGGGCGGCGGGGTCCGGCTCCTGCGCGACCAGCGCCGGGGCCGACAGGATCGCCGTCAGTGCCGGAAGAAGGATGAAGATCCGGATGCGATCGGTCGACATGGGAATAGCAGTTGTCCTGGCGTTTTCATGGTGGAGGAGGGTCGAAAGCGGTTTCGACAGACTGCCAAGGCGAAATCTAAAGGGCGCCGGGCATTTTTCAAAGCGGGAATGGGCCGGAACAATGTTGCAATTCCGGGCCCCCTCCGGCTGCCGCCGCCGGCGCCTTCGCTCAGGGCTGCTGCCGGTCCAGTTCCTTCAGTTGCTGCTCGCACCAGTCTCTGAAACGGCTGTCCTGCCTGGCCTTGTTGTACCAGGTCCGCGCTTCGGGCACCTGGCCGAGCTTGTTGTAGGAGTCGGCGACCACGACTTCGGCAGCGTGGTAGTTGCGCTGCAGGCGGGTCGCCTCGAGGCCGGCGCCGAGCGCCTTCTTCCAGTCGCCGGTCCCGTAGTAGGCCTCGGCGAGCCGGAAGTGGGCCTCGGCGTGCTTGCCGTCGACGTCGAGGGCCCGTTGCAGCGGCTCGATCGCTTCGTGGTAGCGGCCTTTCTGGCTCAAGGTCTGACCGATCAGGCAGAGCCCCTGAAGAAACTCCGGATCGACCTCGACGGCGCTGTTCAGTGTGGACAGGGCCCCGTCGAGATCCTCGCTGTCGATCTGGACCTTGGCGAGGCCGAGGTAGGCCTTGGTGTAGGCGGGGTCGAGTGCGACGGCGCGGCGGTAGGTCCCGGCGGCGGCGCGGAGATTGCCCTGCCTCCGCTGCAGGTCGGCGAGCGATTTGAGCGCCTTGACGTAGGTGGAGTCGGCGTCGATGGCATCCTGAAACGCGCTGGCCGCTTCCGCGTCCTCCCGGAGGGCGTTGTAGCAGAGGCCGAGAAGGTAGAACACGTCGGCGTCGCCGGGCTTCAGCTCCAGCGCCTTCTCGAAGCGGCCGATCGCCTCGCGGAACTTCTTCTGCTTGAACGACTGCACCGCCGACTTCTTGTAGACGTCGGCGAGCTGGGCGGTAATGTGCTGGCTCGCGCGTTCGGAGGAAACGCCGTGGCGGGCGGCGGCCTCGAAAGCGCGGATGGCGCGGTCGAACTGGTTGAGGGTCTTGCAGGTCTTCCCCAGGGCGTAGTGGGCGTCTCCGTAGGTGGAGTCGGTATTCACTGCCTGCTCCAGGGCGATGGCGGCGTTGCGGAAGTCGCGGTTCTGGAGCAGCTCGAGGCCCTTGCTGTAGTGCTGAACAGCGGCGGGGTCCGGCTTGCGGGCGGAGGCGTCCGGTTCCTGCGCGACCAGCAGCCCCGGAACCGACAGTATCGCCGTCAGCGCCGGCAGGAGGACAAAAGCCCGGATGCGGTCGCCCGGCAGGAGGGTGGCAGTCCTCGACATGGTAGCAGCAGTCGTCCTGGTGTTGAAATGATGGAAAGGAACGATGGAAAAGGGAGGAGGTTTCGAACGGGGTCGGGCAGCCTGTGCAGGTGCGGAACATACAGGGCACCGGTCATTTGTCAAAGCCGGAAGGGGCGGATACACTGTTGGGAATACTGCAATGATTCCGCTGCCCGTTCCCGTCACAGACCTCGCCGAACCCGTGGTAAAGCCGCTCTGCCGGCGCAGCCCGGATGGGCTTTTTACACGGTCTGGCAGATCCTGCAGACTCTCGAAACCGCTCCCGGTTGCCCTGTGGCTTTCCCTCTGTGCCGCGCTGGCGGCCGTTCCGGTCCGGGGCGACGGCGGTTTCCCCTGGACCCTGGAGTGGAAGCGGCTGACCGGTTTTCCCGCCGGACCGGTGGCCTGGGCGGACACTCTCGTCTTTCTCGCCGAAGCCGA
>JAPOZF010000460.1 GCA_026706165.1 Gemmatimonadota bacterium | reverse complement strand
GGAATAGTCGGTGGTGACTACGAAGAGACCGCTCTCAGCCCGGGCCGGGCCCGCGAAAAGCAGCAATCCGGCGGCTGAAGCGGCGGCGATGAAACATCGGTGCACGAAAATCCTCCTCTTGTCGATAAGGTTGTGTGGTCGGATGACATGAGCGGAGCCTGGTGACTGGCGCCAAACTCGGGTGGCAACAACGGGGCTGCGGATGGCCCCCGGTTCCCGGGAAACGGGTGGCATGAAGTTCGGACCCACTCGTTCCGGCGGGTTTACGGATGGCCGGCATACTGCACCGAAAACCCGTAGGAGCGGCCGGGGAGCGGGTAGCCCCACAGGTCGGCGACCCGGTTGTCCGCGAGGTTGCGCAGCTCCCAGGAAAGAGCGAGGTCTCCTGCCAGCGGCACGGTGCCGCCCACGCTGAAAAGGGCCCGGACCGGCACCGGGCGCAGGTTGGCGCGGTCGAGGAAGTGCCTGCTTTCGCGGCTGAATTCCCCGTATATCTCCCTGCCGTACAGGTCGAGTGTGACGCGCGAACCGAGCCGGTGGCGGGGGGCGTTGGGCAGGTCGTTGCCCCGTTCGAAAGAAAACGGGGTGCGGTTTTCGGCGCGCTGGTACACGTAGCTGCCGCGCACCTCCAGGACCGACGACATCCGCGCCTCGGCGCGGGTTTCCACTCCCTGCAGCAAGGCGCGTCCCAGGTTGTGGGGCCGCGACACCCGCTGCGAGTTCTGCATGAAGCGGATGAGGTCCTCGACGCGGTTGCGGTAGTACACGGCCTCGGCCAGGACCAGCCCGGTTCTTTCGGCCGGACCGCGGAAAACCAGGCCGATATCCCGGTTGTGGCCCTGTTCGCTGACGAGGCCGGTGTTGCCGATCACCGCGCCCCGGTCGCCGAAGAGCTCGAAGAAATCGGGGGCGCGACGATAGCGGCCGTTGTGAGCCTTGAAGGACAGGCCCTTCCCCAGGTCCACAGCCGCGCCCATGCGGTATCCCCAGAGGATTTCGCGGTTGTCCCGGCTCGGCAGCACGGCGCTGGGAGCGAAGTTCTTGCGGTCGAAGAAGCGGTCGTCGAGAGCTTCCGCCTGGGAGCCGGCGTTGAAGGTCAGTCGCTGCCCCAGCGGCACCTCCACCTCGGTGCCGGCCGCCAGTCCCCGGCGGCGGCTGCGCAGGAGCCGGGTGTCGCCCCGCAGCAGGTCGTCGGGGGCAAAGGTCTCCCTGCGGGCGGCGGCGAAGAGGGTGATCAGGGACCGGCCCGGCAGCAGGGTGTTGAGTTCGCCGCGCAGGCCGAGGCTCCGGGTGGTGTTGCGGTCGTGCTGGCGGCCCACCCCCACTTCGCCGTGCAGGTCCCGGTACTCCTCCCCGGAGAGGGTGTGGTGGGCCTTGAGCCGGTACCCGGCGCGGCCGCCCGCCAGCGGACCGAAGAGCCCCGCCTCGGCGATGTGGCGCCAGGTGCCGAAGCGGGTGTGCAGGGACTGGTTGTTGCCGATCCCGGGGATGCCCTTGCGGCTCAGGTCGAAGGTGGAGTGGATCTGCAGGCGGCCGGCCCCGAGGGGGCGCCCGATCTTGGCGAGGCCGCGGAGGCCGCGGAAATCGCTGTTGAGCCGCCGCGCCCAGCCGTCGTCCCGGTCGTTGTACTCGGTGCCGTTGTCGTCACGGAAGCGGAAGTCGTTGCGGCTTGCCCGGTAGTCGACGAGGCCGAGGTACTCCCAGTCTTTCCAGGGTCCGCCGATCGAGGCCCCCAGCCGGCGGGTTCCGTAGGAGCCGCTGGCTGTGTTGAAAAAGGTGCGGAGGCTGCTCCCGAGCGGCCGGGTGCGCAGGTGGACCACTCCGCCGAGGCTGTTGCCGCCGAAGCGCTCGGGCACCGCCCCGCGGTAGATCTCGACGCTGGCCAAGCCGCCGACGGGCAGCCCCCCCAGGTCGACGCCGCCGCCCGCGGCGTTGTTCAGGGGAACCCCGTCGAGGAAGACCAGCACCTGCTCGGCCGTGGAGCCGCGGATGGAAAGGGTGCTGAAGCTGCCCAGTCCGCCGTAGCGGCGCACGTTGACGCCGGCGGCGCGGTCGAGGGTGCGGGCGAGGTCCGCCCCCGGGGGGCGGGGACCGTCGAGGGGAATGGTCTCGACGAAGGCGGCGACGTGCTCTTCGGCGGGATGGCGGCGGGCGCGGACGATCATTTCGTCCACGAGCAGGGGGATGGGCTCGAGCCGCCACTCGACCGCTGCGGGGCCGGCGCCAAGGCGGAAGGGAAGCCGCACAGGGCGGTACCCCAGCCGTTCCAGGCGCAGGTTCCAGGTCCCCGGTGGGAGGTTCTCGAGGCGGAAAAAGCCGGAGGTGTCGCTGCGGGTGGAATGCACCTGCCCCGAGGAAGGGGCGCGCAGGGTCACCACCGCCCCTGAAACGGGGGCTCCGCTGTCCTGGTCGACCAGCCTTCCCTGCAGGACCCCGGCCGCAAGGACCTGGGGATGCAGGGCCGACATCAGGCCGGCGAGGAGGGGGGAAATGAAAAAACCCGCCCTCGTTCGAGAGCGGGTCGGGGTGCCGGGCACCGGTGACCACCTTTCTGCCGAAGGATTCCGTTCACCTGGGTCGCAGGCAGGTCTCCTGGCTTCCGGTGGATCGCCGTCCGGCTCCTTCCCGATCGCGGGGATCAGTGGCTGACGCCGGGGGCGTTACGGCCCGGGGGCCGTTCTACCGGTCACAGTGGCGGGACCGCGGCAGATTTTCACTGCCTTCCCTATTCTTCCGCTGCCGTCGGCAGCGGACACCTGCACCGTTACAGCTGTTTTTCAACCGGGCCTGTCGCAACAGGCCGCTGTTACAGGCTAAGGGCCCTGCACCCGGTTCGTCAAGCTTTTTTCTCTTCCCGGCCAGACAGAACGGATTCCCGGGGCCGGCGGGATCGGTCAATCGATTTCCGGCAGCAGCCCCAGGTGTACGCTGCGCAGCCAGCCGCTTGCGGCGGTGGTTCCCTGCAGGCCGGAGCCGGCGGGCTTCACACGGGTCCATTCCCCGGCGGTCTCCTCCCGCAACAGTGGGGTTCCGGGATCGAGGGTGTCGACGACGGGGTGCCCCGGTCCCGGACCGCGGCGCAGGAAGGCGTCCTCTTTGCCGACGAGAACGAGGCGGTCGAGGAAGTCCTCGACGGTGTTGCGAAAGTTGGCGATGGCGTCGCGCGCGACCTCGTCGTGGGGGGCGATCCCGATCCCCGCGAGGGTGTTGAGGCGCCAGGTGACATCGAGCGGGCCCGCGCGGTGCCGCACCTGCGGGGGGGCGGCGCCGGCAGGGGAAGAACCGGGGGCCGCTCCGGCGACCCGGAAGCGGCAGGTGACAAGGGCCTCCGCCTCGGGATGGGTCGGGTTCGGGACCGCCGACCAGCCGAGGAATTCCGCTTCGGAGAAGACCGTCAGGGCATATGCCCGCGACAGCTCCTCGAAGCTCGCCTCGATCCCTTTGAACTCGACCTTGCCGGAGCGCACCAGCTCGATGTCGAGAGCGGAGTTTCTTTCGATGTCGTCGGCGGTCCAGGGGATGAGGACCGAGGCGGCAACCGCTGCGAGTGCG
>JAPOZF010000790.1 GCA_026706165.1 Gemmatimonadota bacterium | reverse complement strand
ATGTCCGGGCTCGACGCCGGCGAGATCGGGGCGATCAACGGCCATCTCACCGCCCCCTTCGCCGACCCGCACGAGGTCGTCAACTGGTCCCGGGCGCTGCGGATCGACCCCGCGGAAATGCCGTACATACACTCGACCAAGTCGCTGATCGGGCACGCCCTCGGAGCCGCCGGCGGCATCGAGTGCGTCGCCTCGGTCCTCGAGCTCCACCACGGTTTCGTCCATCCCTCCATCAACTGCGAGGATCTGCACCCCGACCTCGAAGCCTACTCCGGCCGCATACCCCACGAGTGCGTCGACCTTCCCGGCCTGAAGGCGGTCGCCAAGGCGAGCTTCGGCTTCGGGGACGTGAACGGCTGTGTGATTTTCAGGAAAATCGCGTAACTTTATTTATCGGTCCGGGCCAGATTACCGCCCGGGTCCGAGCCGGGAAATCGCCGGGATGCCGGCCCCCACGGTCATGCGGAGCGATCCGCTCCGCAACGGGCCGGCCGTCGCCGCCAACAGAACGCACAAAGGAATCGCAGCAAATGGACACGCAGGAAGTCTTCAACAAGATCGTCGAGATCCTCACTCCCTTCGCCAAGAACGAGGAGGCGCTCTCGAACGTCTCCATGGAGACCTCGATTCAGGAGGACCTCGAGGTCAACTCCGCCAGACTGGTAGACATCGTTCTCGAGATCGAGGACGGTTTCGACATCGAGATCTCCGACGACGACGCCGACCAGGTGACCACCGTAGGGGATGCCGTCAACCTGATCGCCGCGACCGGCTGATCCCCGAGGCCGCCGGGGCGGGCCCCGCCGGCCTCATCCCCCGTTCACCCGTGACTACATGGAGATTCCCCCCGAGGATCTGGCGAACCTCACCCGGGTAGAGCGCACGGCGCTGGCGTTCGCGAGCTGGATCAACGAATCCCCGCGCGCACGCACCGCCACCCACTGGATCAACAAGAACGTCCACCGCCACTTCGTCACCCTGCTGACCAGCCGGCGCATCCACCTCGTCGGCATGGACAGGATGGCCGCCCTGCGCCCGGACCGGGGCGTCCTGATCGCCTCCAACCACCGCACCTATTTCGACCAGTACATCATCGCCACCTACCTGTACCGGCACGTCGTGCACTGGAACCAGTTCTTCTTTCCGGTGCGCTCGGGATTCCTCTACGACACGGTCCCGGGTATCCTCGCCAACCTGCTGTTCAGCACCATGTCGATGTTTCCGCCGATCTTCCGGCCGCGCCACAAGCGGGGGGTGACCCGCGCCGGGCTCGACTTCCTCGCCGAGCGCCTGAAGTCGCCGCGCGCCCTGGTCGGCATCCACCCGGAGGGGACGCGCAACAAGAACGACGACCCCTACGAGCTGCTGCCGGCCGAGCCTGGGTTCGGGCGCGTCGTCCTGCACGCCCGCCCCATCGTCATCCCGATCTTCGTCAACGGCCTGAGCGACAGCCCGGCCGAGGAGGTGCGCCTCAACCTGCGTGGGCGCCGGCCGGTGATCGTCGTGTACGGGGACCCGGTCGACACCTCGGAGTTCGACGGGGTCGACCCGAGGCTGTTCCGCAACCAGGTGAAGGTCGGGCGCAAGGTTCTCGATGCGGTGGGCCGGCTCGGCGAGATCGAGCGACGCGAGCGGGAGCGTTTGACGCGGGCCTGAGGGGCTGGCCCTCTGATCGCGAATGAAGCCTGCGAACCAGGGGGTCGAAGCGCCGGTCGCAAGATGCCTGAGCCGTCGGTACGAGTGAGAACGGCCGGGGAAGGCAACGTAGCGAGACAGGTGCAGCCGCGGCGGAATTCAGTCAGGATGGTGGGGACAGGGGCTGGCCGCTGAAGACGGCCGCACAGGCTACGAACGGGCCGTCGTGCGACAGGCTGATGTCGACTCCCGTCGCCCGGCCGTCAATGAGCAGCTGCGGAGGGCCGGGGCGGCCCCCGGCATTCGGGGGCCGGACGATCTCGAGGCGGTCCCGCGGCAGGTCGAAACGGGCGGCTACCTCCCGCAGAGCCAGGGCGCGGACCGCTTCCTTCTGGTCCGCCCCGTCTTCCATCCGCTCCACTGACGAGAGGACGGCGGTCTCCCCGGTGCAGGCGACGGCGTGCACCCAGTCCTCGTTCGTTTCCACCTCGAGAGAGAGCAGCAGATCTTCGTAGCGGACTCCTGCAAGGGTCTGGGCGACGACGAAGCGCCGGTGCGCGAACGGAGTGCCGGGCCGCAGCTTCACCACCGCCTTGTACGCCGCCTCCTTGGCCGCCCACAGCGACCAGAGCAGGAGGCCGGACTCCCGGCTCGCCCGCACCCGTTCCGCCTCTCCGGCGCTGCATACCCGGTCGACGAAGCGCCGCTTCAGGTGGTGGGCGGCTATGTGGGGGTCGCGCCGGTGGACGACGTCGTTGCCGACCCGCAGCTCCCCGGAGTCCCGGTCCATCGCCAAAGGTTACATCCCCCAGGTATCGGTCCTACATTTCAGCCTTCCGCCCCTGCCGGGGGCGGACCGGGCGAACCTACCGGTTCCCCGGGGGTTGCTCAAGAGTCCCGTATACAGGAGGTCTGAAGCGGCTGTGAAACTGGCGGAACTGATCATAAGCGAAGCGCGGGAGAGGGGGATTCGCCACTTCTTCGGGATTCCCGGGGGCGGCTGTCCTCTCGACCTGATGGAGTACGGCCGCCGGCTCGGGGTCGAGTTCATATCCGTGGCGCACGAGTCGACCGCGGCGATCGCGGGGGCGTACAACGGCCTGATGAAGGATACCGCGGGCCTGGCGCTGTCGGTGAAGGGAGTCGGAGCGGGAAACCTCGCCGGCGGGGCGGTCAACGCCCATTTCGAGCGGGGGCCGGTCGTCTGCCTGTGCGAGTCCGCCTCCTCGACGGTGACCCGGGGAGGCCTCGTGCAGCATTGCGCCCACGGGGAGCTGTTCGGCTCGGTGATCAAGTACAGCGGCACCTTGAGCCCCGAGGGGGCCCCGGAGATGCTGCGGGAGGCCTGGTTCCGGGCCCTCGACGGCCGTTCCGGACCGGTGCTCCTCGACCTGCCGTCCGACCTCGGCGACGCGGACTGCGGGGGACCGCTGCCGCCCCTTCCGGCCAGTATCGACAGCCCTGCGCCTGCGGCTTCAATCGAAGCGGCGCGCGCCTTTCTCGAACGCTCGGTAAAGCCGGCGGTGGTCGCCGGGGCCGACGTGACCCGGGCAGGGGCAACCCCTGAGCTGGTCGAGCTCGTCGAGCGCATCGGCGCGGCGGTGCTGTCGACCATGGACGGCCGCGGCGCCTTCCCCGAGTCCCACCCCCGCTGGGCCGGAGTGATGACCGGGACCTGGGTGGACAACACCGTCGAGATGGAGGTGCTCCAGCGCGCCGACGCCGTGCTCTTCGCCGGCGCGGACGCGATGATGGCGCACGTGCCCTGGAGCTTTCCGCTGCCGGTCTGCGAGCTGGTGGCGCGGCCCGAACACCTGTCGTTCACCGCCGATCCGGAGGTGCGCGTGGACGGCGACCTCAAGGCATCCATCGCCCGGCTGACGGCGGCGGGGGAGGGCTTCTCCCTTGCGGAGCTCGCCGCGAGCGACGCCGCG
>JAPOZF010000336.1:1046-3571 GCA_026706165.1 Gemmatimonadota bacterium | reverse complement strand
CGATGGCTCGCAACGGTTCCTCTGGCCAGGGCGATGGTCCCCGGGGCGATGGTCCCCGGAAGGTACCAGACCCTGAAGATGCCCCGGCTCCCTTAGCTGATGAACTCTGGTCGTCTGTGCGCGTAGTTCGCGTGAATTCCGCGCCCGCGTCGTACGCTTCTTGCCCGCGCAGATCCCTAGCTCACCGCGAACCGGCTCGCGAACAGCACCGCCACCGTGACCACCGCCAGGTTGAGGTCGCGGCGGCGCCCCACCAGCAGCTTGATGACCGCGTAGGAGATGAATCCGAGGCCGATCCCGGTGGCGATCGAGTAGGTGAACGGCATCGCGATCGCGGTCACGATGGCGGGAACCCCCTCGGTCAGGTCGTCCCATTCCACGTGCCGCAGCGCCCGCGCCATGACGCACCCGACGAAGATGATCGCCGGAGCGGTAGCGTATCCGGGAATCGCGGTAGCCACCGGCGCGAACACCAGCGCCACCAGGAACAGTCCGGCCACGACCAAGGCGGTCAGCCCGGTGCGGCCGCCCGCCCGCACCCCGGCGGCGCTCTCGATATAGGACGTCGCGGTCGACGTGCCCGCCAGGGCCCCCAACATAGTGGCGGAGCTGTCGGCCACGAGGGCCCGGCGCAGCCCGGGAACGCGCCCGTCCCTGTCGGTCAGCCCGGCCTCGTTGAGCACCGCGACCAAGGTGCCGCTGGTGTCGAACAGGTCCACCATCAGAAAGGCGAACACGATGGCGAGCAGGCCGACCTCCAGCGCCGCGGCGATGTCCAGCTGAAACGCTGTCGGGGCCAGCGAAGGGGGCGCGGACACCACGGATTCGGGCGCCGGCGACAGCCCCCCGATCCAACCGGCCAGCGACGCCGCCAGAATGCAGATCACCACCGACCCGGGCACCTTCCGGTGCTCGAGCGCGACGATTCCCATGAATCCGAGGGCGGCCAGCGCCACCGTCCACTGAATCAGGTCGCCCAGGCCGACCAGCGTCGCTTCGTTGGCCACCACCACCCCGGCGTTGCGGAGCCCGATGACGACGAGGAAGAACCCGATCCCGGCGGCGATCGCCATCTTCTGCGAACGCGGTATGCTGTTGACGACCCACTCGCGCACCGGAAGCACCGACAGCACGAGCATCAGCACCCCGGAACAGAACACCGCTCCGAGCGCCGCCTGCCAGGGCAGGCCCAGCGTGCCCACCGCGACCGCGGCGAAGTAGGCGTTCAGCCCCATCCCCGGGGCCAGGGCGATCGGGTAGTTGGCGTACAGGCTCATGACCGCGGACCCGAAGGCCGCGGCCACACAGGTCGCCACCAGCACCGCCCCGGGGTCCATCCCGGTGCCGGCCAGGATCAGCGGGTTCACGAAGATGATGTAGCACATGGTCAGGAACGTGGTGCATCCGGCGAGCAGCTCGGTGCGCACGTTCGAGCCCCGCTCCTGCAACTGGAAAAAGCTCATCGGTTCTTCACTGCTCCTTTCAGAATCGGGGATCCTTTGCCCGCGTCCGCAGGGGCAGCACGGGCGCTGCGTTCAATCGCGTTTGACCGGCCTTCCCCGTTACTTCCATTTTGCCATTTCGAGTACCCACCGGTCATTGAGCTATATCCAACCCGAAAGGTTACGGCAATGAAACTCGGCGTCATGTCCGACAGCCACGACAACGTCCCGAATGTCGAACAGGCTGTCGCGCTCTTCAACGAAACCGGGACCGACCTGGTGGTCCATGCGGGCGATTTCATCGCCCCCTTCGCTGTCGACCCGTTGTCCGGCCTCGACTGCCGGGTCGTCGGAGTTTTCGGGAACAACGACGGCGAACGGATCGGGCTGGCGAAGAGGTTCGAAGCCATCGGGGAGATCCACCCCAACCTCGCGAGCGTATCGGTCGGCGACAGGAAAATCGCCGTCATGCACTACCCGGAGCTCGCCATCCCGATAGCTGAAAGCGGGGATTTCGACCTCGTCGTTTACGGACACACCCACGAGATCGACGTCCGCGAGGGCAGGTCCCTTCTGCTGAACCCCGGGGAAACCGGGGGGTGGACCACGGGGAAACCGACGGTTTCCATCGTGGATCTGGAGACGCTCGAAGCAACCATTCACGATCTGAAAAGGGAGCCATGACACGACGAATCGAGTGGCGCTACCACCGCCCCGGCTGAACGAGTTGCAAGCGGGCGCAAGAGTTCCTTGCGCAGGGAAGGTTCGAAGAAGGGCAAGTCCGCAGCGCGACGCAGGATCCCGTGGAGGGAGAAGCCGCCCTGGCTCTCCTCGAAGGGGTGCGGGTGCTGCTCGTCGCCAGGGGCCGGAAGGTGCTCGCCGTCGACCTGGAGAAGGACCGTCCCTCCGACAGCGAGCTGCTCGAGCTGCTCCTCGGCCGTTCCGGGAAGCTGCGGGCGCCGACGATCCGCAGCGGCCCCAGGCTGCTGGTCGGGTACAACGAAGAACTGATGGCTGCCCTGCAGCCCTAAAGGGCCAGGGTCTCCTCCCAGAAGCGGCGCTCCACCGGCACGCCCTGCGGCA
>JAPOZF010000336.1:0-1036 GCA_026706165.1 Gemmatimonadota bacterium | reverse complement strand
TGCCGCAGGGCCTCCCGGCGCCGCTCGGCGCTGCGCTGCCCCGGGTAAACGACGCGCTCTCCGGGCAGGGAAGCGGCCGAGGCCAGGTCGGCCAGCGACTCCCGCACCGCCTGCCGGACCCGTTCCGGGTCGCCGGCCCGCGCCAGATCGATGGCAAGAAACAGCTGCGACACCCCCTCTTCCCTCGACTCCTTCGAGATTTCGGCGGTGGTCCGCCCTCCCGAGACCAGCGCCGCCACCAGGTCCAGGCACAGGGCCAGGCCGCTGCCCTTCCAGAGCCCGATCGGCAGGGGGTTCTCAAGGGCGGCTGCATCCGTGGTCAGCCGGCCCTCCGCGTCGTACCCGCCCGGCACCGGCAGGGGCTCGCCGCTGCGCTCGTGGATCTGCGCGCGCCCCCCGGAGAACTGGCTCACCGCCATGTCGAGCAACACGGGGTCGCCCCCGGAGACCGGTACCGCCATCACCAGGGGGTTGTTCCCGAGGCGTTTCTCCGCGGAGCCGTGGGGGGGCATCAGGCGCGTCGTGTTCGTCCAGCAGATGCCGATGCAGCCGGCCGCCGCGGCCCGCAGGCCGTAGGTGCCGGCCCGCATCCAGTGGCCGGTGTTGCGCAGGGCCACGGCGCCGACCGCGTGCTCGCCGGCCAGCTCGACGGCCCGGTCCATGCAGGCCAGGGCGTTGAGGATGCCGGGGCCGCGATGCCCTTCCCACTGCTCCAGGGCTCCGAGGGCGGCAACTGGTTGCGCCCGGGCGGCCGCGTCGATCAGCCCCTCGCGCACGTCCCGGACGAACCCGGGGAAGCGGTTGATCCCGTGGGAGGTCACCCCGTCGCAAGTGTTGTCGGCGAACACCCGGGCCAGCGTGGCCGCGTCCGCATCGTCGAACCCGGAGGCCGACAGGGCCCGCAGGAACTGTTCGCGCATCCGCTCACAGGGAACCCTGAAGGTCATGGAGCTGCCTTGGCAGGACGGGCGTGGAACAGGCGGCTTCCGGTCGCGGGAATACTTCTGTTTCGGTTCGCACCTTCTCGACTGTTCAT
>JAPOZF010000738.1 GCA_026706165.1 Gemmatimonadota bacterium | reverse complement strand
GCAGCAGGGGAACGGCGATGACAAGATCGAGGGCGCGCTTCCAGAACAGGGCCCATCGTCCCGGCCCGGGCGCCGTCACAGGAACGTCCGGGCCATAGCGAACGCTTCGGCGTACACGGTCCCGGCCTCGGCTCCCCGGACCCGGGCTTTGCTGCGCAGGTCGTCGGGCAGGCGCCCCGGCTCGAACTCGGTGCTGTACTGCTCCATGGCCGCGCACTTGGCCTCGACATGGGCGGCCTTCAGCAGAACGAACGCATTCGGCGTGAAAGCATTCGAGAACACCTGGTCTGTCGAGGTGGCCACCTCGAAAAGCAGGACGTCCCGGCGCCTCCGGAAGGGCCGGGTGGCCACTTCCACGGCGCGGGAGAGCCCGCGATGGACCTGGTTGGCGTCTCCCCACCAGTGAGTGAGGACCCGGTCGGCCCACTCGACCTCGGGGACGATCAGGTCGTGCACTTCGGCGAGGTCGGTCTCGGCCCGGCGCTCGTCAATCAGGTGCGCGGGGAGGACGGGCACCGCGCCCAGGGTATCGCAGGAGCGCTCGAAAGCGCCGATCAGGGCCTGCCAGGGGTTCCGGCCGCGGGGATCGCAACGGCGAAACGGCAACAGGACCCGGCACTGGCACCCGAGGGCCGCCGCCCTGGCGATGGTACCCCCGCACGCGATCGCCTCATCGTCGGGATGGGCAACGGCGATCAGGATCTTCTGACCCGCCCAGGCTCCAAGGCCATCCGAACTCGCTGCGGTCACGAACGGTTCCTATCGGCCGGTGGGTCGGTAGGACTCCACCGTGCCGCGCAGGCGCTCGAAGTCGAAGCGGGGCCGCCACGGCAGCAGGTCCCATCCGGCGCCGGTGTTCTCCACCTCCCCGACGGCGTGCTCCCCTTTTCGCATCGGCAAGTACTCGAGAGGAGAACGGGAGCCAGTGATTTCCAGCACCATCCGGGCCACCTCGTTGACGGTGAACAGCTGGCCGGTAGCCGCGTCGAAGAGCTCGTTGGCGCCGAAGCGGAGGGCGTCGGCCATCATGCGGGCTACGTCGTCGACGTGGACGAGATCCACCCGTTGCGTGCCGTCCCCCCAGATGGGCAAAGGCTGGCCGCGCCAGGCGCATTCGGCAAAGGTCGGTATGATCTTCCGGACCCCCGTGGTCTTCTGACCCGGTCCGAAGACGTTGAAAGCGCGCACGTGGCTCACGCGCACGCCGCAGTGACGGTGCCAGGCCGAGGCGAGTTGTCTTGCGCACTTTTTCGTCGCCGAATAGACGTTGTCCCAATGCTCGGGCAGGGTGATCCCGACGTAGGCAAAGCCCTTGGCCTGGCACGCTTCGAGGACGCGGACCGTTCCCTTGATGTTGGTATCGATCGCCTCGTCGACGGACTGGAAAAGCTCCGCCGTGCCCAAGACCCCCGCCAGGTGAATCACCTCGCAGCAATCCCCCAGAAGCGCCGGCAGATCATCACCCAGCAGGTCTCCTCCCGCTGCCCGGTCGATGGGGAAGGCCCGGTACCCACGCGCCTCGAGCTCGCGCATCACCGCCGAGCCGATGAAACCCAGGCCGCCGGTAACGGCTACAAGACGCTGTGCCGTCATCGGGACGCACCGGGGGCGGCGAGCCGTTCGTAGAGCCGGACGTGGTCCTGGACCACCCGGTCGAGTTCGTACTCCTCGCCGAGCCCCTGGCTTGCGGCTCGGGCCAGATCCCGTCCCAGGGCGGGATCCGCCAACAGGCGCAAAACGTGCGCCGCCAGGCACTGGAAGTCTCCAGGGGGTGCCAGCAGGCCGGACACGCCATGCTGGATGAGCTCGGGCACCCCCCCGACCCGGGTCGAGACGACCGGCACGCCGGCGGCCACCGCCTCCATCACCACCCGGGGCATCCCTTCCCACCGCGAGGTCAGCAGAAAGACGTCCATCAGGGGCAGGAGACGGTCGATGTCGCCGCGGGCGCCCAGCCGGTGGACACGGTCCGCGAGCCCGCGGCTGCGCAGTTCGGCCGAAACCTCGTCATGGAGGCAGCCGTCTCCCACCAGGAGGAACCGGGTCGCCGGGGCCTGAGCGGCGATGCGGGCACAGGCGAGCACGAAGTCCCCGGGCGCTTTGGCCGGCTCCAGCCTCATGACCGTACCGACGAGGGCGGCATCAGCATCCAGGCCCAACTCGGCGCGCCGCCGGTCCCTTTCGTCGAGAGCACGCCGGAAGCGGCCCGGACAGATCCCGGACCGGATGACGGTACTGCGCTCGCGCAGGCCCAGGCCGGAATCCAGGCCGTCGCGGATCAGCTGCCGGGATACCGCCACGAAGCGGTCGGTGAGGCGGCTCGCCAATGACTCCACGGCCACGTACATGCTCTTCTTCAGCCGTGAGGTTGGCGCGTAGAACGACCAGGTCCGGATGCTGTGCACGACGTGGGGCACGCCAGCGATACGGGCCGCCAGTCGGCCCAGAACACCGGCCTTGGACAGGTGGGTGTGAACCACGTCGGGGCGGACGTCGCGGATGACCCGGCACAGCCGGAGCAAGGCCCGAAGGTCCTTCCAGGGCGCCGGTTCCCGAGTCATCTGCGGGACCTCGTGGACGGCGATTCGGCTTTCACCGAGACGACGCAGGAGGTTGCCGCCTGCGCCCACCGGGGAGCAGGCAACCTGCACGTAGATCCCACACTTTCGCAGGCCCTCACATATGCCCACTACGGATATCTGGGCCCCGCCCAGATGCAGGTTGGTGATGACGTGGAGGACGCGCAAAGGCGGCCCCTGTTTGTCAGGAGTCTCCATCCCGGGCACAGCGAAATCCAATGGTGTAGTCATAGTGCTGGTTCGGATCGCATCCCAGGCGGTTGGTCGCCGAGTGAATTCGGCCGTACTGATCGGCGAACGAACCGCCGCGCAGGGTCTTGTAGCCGTCCCCCTTTTCGGTGTTGAGGGGGTTTTCCGTTGGACCCCAATCATAGTAATCGCCGTCCCACCAGTCCTGAACCCATTCCCAGACGTTTCCCGACATATCCATAACGCCGTACGGGCTGGTCCCTTCCGGCTTGGAGCCTACCCTCCACGACATCTCCTGACCGCATCCGTCGCCGGAATCGTCCATGACAATCCGCTCGCAACTGGGATCCTCTTCTCCCCAGGGATAAGTCCTGCCGTCGCCGCCCCGGGCCGCCTTCTCCCACTCGGCTTCGCTCGGCAGCCGCTTGCCCGCCCATCGGCAGTACTGATCGGCCTGGTACCAGCTGACTGCGTTGACGGGGAACAATTCCCGTCCCGGTTTGTTCCAGTTCGTGTAGTGGTCTTCAAAAGCCAGCCGGTACAGACGGGGACCGCTATGTGCCGGGGTGCACCGATCCTCCTCCACGCATTTCCGGTACTCGCCGACGGTCACCTCGAAACGGTCGATGAAATAGGCATCGACCCAGACCGTGCGTTGCGGCCTCTCGTCGCTTTCGCCGTTTTCCCTGCCTCGGATGAACTCCCCGGCTCCGATGAATACCATCTCTCCGACGGGATGCTCCATATCTCCTGCGCCGGGGATGGTGTCCCCCTCGGCAGCCATGGCCGCCCGGTTGCGCCGCATCCAGTCGGAGTACTCAGCAGGCG
>JAPOZF010000063.1:1273-3600 GCA_026706165.1 Gemmatimonadota bacterium | reverse complement strand
CTCCTCCGGCCTCGACCGCGCCCTGGCGGCGAGGGCGGGGCCGGAGGAGCAGAGGGCGAGACTCAGCACCAGGCCGGCGAATACGAGCCAGACCGTGGGATTGGCGAAGGGTTGAAAAGTCTCCTTGAAGGAGAGCAGCCCGGCCAGGGGTATCAGCAGCAGGAGGAGGAGTGATGTCAGCTCGATCGGGATGGGCCGCGCCGTCCACAGGATCACCGCGCAGACAGTCACCCCGAGGGCTCGCTGCGCCGCCGGGGAAAGAAGGTCGAAGGGTGCCGCCAGCCCGATGCCCAGCAGGACCAGCGCGATGATGGATGAGACCACCTTCCCGATTTGCACGCAGCCGACCGGGAATATGTCCGGGCTATGGGCGCACCACCGAACCGTCGGCGCGCCGGTCCTCGGCGGCGTAAGTCGGACGGGGCCGGTCGAAAAGGGAGGCTGCTTTCTCCTCGTCGACGTCGACTCCGAGTCCGGGGTTGCCGCTGGGATAGAGGTATCCACCTTCCAGCACGGCATGGCCGGGGAACGCCTCGAGCTCCTCTTCGCTGAAGTGGTTCTCCTCCTGAATGCCGAAGCTGGGTGAAGCCATGTCGAGATGCATCGCCGCCGCCTGGTTTACCGGATCGTTGTCCCCTCCTTCCTGCCAGGCGGTCTGAACCCCGAAGAATTCGCACAGCGCCGCGATCTTGCGGCAAGGGGTGATTCCGCCGGCCTTCGAAACCCGCACGCGAACGTAGTCTATCAGCCGCTCCGTTATCAGGGGCACGTACTCGTGCGGGTTGACGAAGAGCTCACCCATCGCCTGCGGGGTCGTGCACTGCTCGCGGATCATCCGGAACCAGGCGATCTGCTCCGGCGGCAGCACGTCTTCGAGAAAGAACAGGCGGCAGGGTTCCAGCAGCTTCGACAGCGCCACCGCACTCTGCGGCCTGAGATGTTCGTGTACGTCGTGAGTCAGTTTGGGACCGAACCCGAGCTTCGCCCGGAGGTGTTCGAACATCTTCGGGATTGTTGCCAGGTACTCCTCGTCGTCGAAGACGTGAGAGGCGGGCCAGGCGTTTTTCGGGCGGGCAGCGCGCTCCGACTCGATGAAACCGCCGCCGCCGTACCCGCCCAGCTGGCAGCGGACCACCGGATAGCCTTCTTCGAGGTAGCGCTGGATATCATCGGCGAGGCTCTCGAAATCGTTGCCGCTGGCGTGGGCGTAACACGGGACTGCGGTGCGGCAGCGGCCCCCGAGCAGCTGGTAGACCGGCATGCCGGCTTCCTTCCCCTTGATATCCCACAGTGCCATGTCGATGCCCCCGAGAAGGACATTGAGAATCGAGCTGTTGCGCCAGTAGGCGCTGGTGAAGGTGCTCTGCCAGATATCCTCGATGTCGGCGGGGTCACGGCCGATCAAACGGGGGGCGACGACTTCCTCCATGGCCGTTACCACCGCGGATGAGTGGTGGTAGTCGTTTGCGGAACCGATTCCCCACAGCCCGGGCTGTTCGGTGAGCACCTTGACGATGACCCAGTGGCCACCGGCTCTGCTTCGGATGCAGCGAATCTCCTTGATCTTAGCCACTCTACAGACTCCTCCATCGGGTGAGGGCCGGGAGCCTGCGGGTTCAGTCCATTCCGACGAACAGCAGGCTCAATTCCGGCACGTACGTGATGACGAAAAGTACCGCCAGCAGAATCGCGAGAAACGGGAGCGATGCCCGGTAGAGCTTCAGCACGGACTGATCGAAACGGGCGCTGGCGATGAAGAGGTTGATGCCCACCGGGGGAGTCGAGTATCCGATTTCGAGATTGGTCAGAAAAATGATCCCGAGATGAACGGGGTGAACGTCGTAAGCGGCGGCGATCGGAAGGACGAGGGGGACGACGATTACCAGGGCCGCGAACATGTCGATCATGCAACCGACCGCCAGGAGGAAGAGATTGAGCAGGATGAGAAACAGGAAACGACTCGAGATTTCTCCCTGGATGAAGGACAGAAGGCGGGTGGGGATCTCCGCGTCGACGACGTAGTTGGTGTAGGCCAATGCCGCGGCCAGCAGAATGAGGATGCTGCCTACGAGAACCATGGTGTCGCGCGCGATGGCAGGTAACTGGCGCAGCGGGATTTCGCGATGGACGGCGACTTCGATGATGAAGACGTATAGGGCGCTCAGGGCAGCCGCTTCGCTCACGGCGATGAAGCCGCCGTAGATGCCGCCGACGACCACGGGAGGCAGAAGGAGCTCCCAGGCGCTTGCGCGAACCGCCCGCAAGGCGCGGACAGCGGAGAACCCCTTGGGCCTGGCCGGGGCAATCCGCATCCCGATCGTGTAGCT
>JAPOZF010000063.1:0-1263 GCA_026706165.1 Gemmatimonadota bacterium | reverse complement strand
GCACCAGCAGGAGGCCGGGAAGAATTCCGGCGATGAACAACTGGTCTACGGGGGTTTCAGCGACGACGGCGTAGAGAATGAGCGGTATACTTGGAGGAAAGAGCAGGCCCAGGGATCCTGAGGTCGTCAGCAGGCCGAGTGAAAACCGTTCCGGGTACCGGGCCGCTTTCAGGGCCGGATACAGCAGCCCCCCGAGGGCGACGATGGTCATTCCCGAGGCCCCGGTGAAAGCCGTCAGCAATGCACAAACTGCCAGCGCCATGATCGCCAGACCCCCAGGAAGCCAACCCAGCAGCTCCTCGGAGAGCCGCACCAGACGACGCGCGGCGTCGCTGTGGGAGAGGAGGAAGCCGGTAAAGGCGAACAGCGGTATCGCCGACAGCACCGGGGTGTCGGCGAGCCGGTACATCTCGATGAAGAGAATGGTGAGATCGAGCTCGCCGGCGGCGAATCCGGCCAGGGCCAGCGCGGCGATGATGACGAACAGGGGGGTGCCGAAGGCGGCGAGCAGGACCGCGGCGAAGGCGGTCACGGCCCCTCATCCAACGGTTTTTTGCGGAGAAGCTTGCTGCACCCCTCTACCCCGAAGCGAAGGGCGAGGATGGCGAAGGTCACCGGAAAGATGAGCTGAAGCACCCAGGTGGGCACGGCGAGGTCCCCGGCGGCGCCAAAGGTCCGTTCGTCGTTGACGAAACGCACGGCCAGGTGGCAGAGAAGGAAGCAGATGCCGCATGAGAACAGCGAACCGATGCCGTCGGCCCACCCCCGCAGGCGGGGAGGCAGGACCCGGAGAACGGCGTCGATGCGCAGGTGCCTGCCATTGCGGGCGGCCACGGCTGCGCCAACGAAACCCGCCCACAGCACCAGGTGGCGGATTGCCGGATCCCCCCACAGGAGAGTCAGCTCGAACAGGTTCCGCAAAAGTATTTCACCCACCGCCAGCAGGACGAGGGAGAATGTCAGGAGGGTGAGGACCCCGTCTTCGATACGGTGATGCCAGGGAGCCCGGGGAGCGGACAAAAAGTTCTATTCCTCCGGTTGAACCTCGGACCGTCGTTGCCGGTACTCACCCAGATATCCATGCACCATCTCGTACGATTCGTCGGAGAAGGCGCGGCCTTTCAGGTCGGGCAATGATTCGGCGACAACCTGCTCGAACGATTCGACCTCCGGTGGGGGAAAGTCGACTGCGACGACACCGTGGTTGGAAATAACTCGCAGGGCCTCCTTGTTTTCCGCCCGGTTGCGGGTCCTCTGTGCGCG
>JAPOZF010000066.1 GCA_026706165.1 Gemmatimonadota bacterium | reverse complement strand
TCGGGGGAATACCGCTCAGAGTCGATGCGGGTGGGATTGAAGGTTTTCGGCCTGGTCCGCTACGAGGGCCGGGGAGTCGATTCCTCCCCGGTGCTGATCCACACCCGGGTGGGGCCCGACAGGGAGGCGGAGTGGTACTTCCTGCTCGAGGAGGATGGGGACGAGATCTACAGGGCGAAGAACAGGGCCGAGTACCTGGCCGCCCCCCCTCACCTGCAGGGACCGATCCGTCCCAACCCGAACTGGAGCAGCTGGGAGCCGGTGTCGCAGGGGGTGGTACGCTCCCCGAACCTCGAGACGTACATGCAGTTCCGGGTGCGGCTGTTCACTCCCGGAGTCCGCCTCGACCGCCTGGTGTTCGAGACGATCTTCCCGCCCCTGGTGCAAAGCGTGGTAGCCGAGGTGAGCCCGGACACAGTGGCCGCCGGGGTGGAGACGGAGTTTGCCCTGGCGATGCTGGCTCACATGAAGGTCCCTACCTCCGGAAGCCGGGTCGGACGCAGCGATACCGGTTTCGAGCGCATCCTGATAGAGACCGATGCCGAAATCGGGCGGGTGCGGCAGGTCCGCATCGACGACCGCGCCGTGGCCTTCACCTCCCGGCGGCACCCGAACGGCCTGTACGTCGACCTGCGGCGCCAGGTGGAGCAGGACGGGTCGTTCATCCAGGTGATCTTCCGCGGCACCGTGTACCGCGACAAGACCGCGTTCCGGGTCCGCGTCCTCGACGACCGCGTGGTCGACAAGCGGACCAGGGACGGCACCGTCGAAATCGAGGAGACGGGGTATCACTTCGCCGCCCCCGGGGACGCCGACGCCCAGACTTCGGCGCAGGGGCTGGTCGTCACCCTCGAGAAACAGGGGGAGCGCGCCCCGCTGCTGGCCAACTTCGAGGTCGGACACCGGGTGCTGACCCCGAACGGGGATGGGATCAACGACGAGCTGAAGATCGGCTACTCCCTGCTGACGGTGACGCGGCCTTCTCCGGTGGAGCTGTTGCTGTTCGATCTCGGCGGGCGCCGGGTGGCCGCCGTCGAAGCGGTGCAGCCGGTCGGCAACCACCGGCTGGCGTGGGACGGTCGCGGCAGGGACGGGAGCCTGGTTCCCCCCGGGACATACATCTACCGGCTGCGGGTGCGCGGCGACGGCGATCCCGAGGTGCGGCAGGGGATCGTTGGGGTGGCGTACTGATGACCGGTCTGACGACAGGCGCAGCAGCTTCCCGGGCCAAACCACCCGGCCGGCGCATGCCGGGAACAGGGCTGCACCCTGACCGAAGCCGGCCGTTCCAGGCAGCACAGCCGGCCATGAACCTCCTCACCCGGCACTGTCGTTTGATCCTGCTCTCCGCGGTTCTGCTCGGCCCGGCACTGGCGAACGCCCAGGAGGGCTTCAGCATCGCCGGCAAGCGCCTCACCGTGCGCGGGGACCGCCACTGGCAGGACTGGAAGGGGGCCGTCGGCGGGCACCTGATCGAGGAGGGGGAGGTGAGGCCGAGATTCCTGCGGCGCGGCATCAACGCCATGCTGAACGCCACCGATTTCGAAGTGATCGCATCGGGAGATACGGTCGTCGGAGGGGTGCGGATGGTCGGCGCCGGCCGGGAGACCGCGGCCCTGGTCATGGACGGCGCCCCCCTGACCTACTGGGAACCGGAGGATCCGGACTCGCTGCAGAACTGGTTTATCGAGGTGGACCTCGGGCGTGCGGTGATCGCCGACCGGGTGCGGGTGAAGTTCGCCGAAGAAGGGGCGGGAGACCCGTTCCTGAAGTTCCGGGTGCTGATGTCCAACGGGCGCGCCTCCACCAACACCGCCAGCCGCTACGACGCCGAGTTCTACCGCGTCGCCCAGGTTACCCGCCGCAACAAGGAGCAGCGCGAGTTCGAGTTCGAGGTGCCGCCGCAGCGGCCGCTGCCCCCCGGGGTCGCCGGCGAGGTGGCGCAGATCGTCCGCCTCGAGGCGCTCGACACCGACGGTCGGCGCGGCGAGGAGGTTACCGCGGAGGAGTACGCCCTGCTGTCCGCCCCCGACCAGGGGGCGGTCGAGCATTTCCGCGTAACCGTCGCCGGCCGCGAGATCCTCGTCGAGGAGGAGACCTGGGAGGAGCTGCCCGCCGGGGAGCAGGGGCCGGTCCGCTACTACCGGCACGAACGCGCGCGCGTCGCCGAGCTCGAGGTCATCTCCCTCGGCGACAACGCCGTCGGCCTGACGCAGCGCCTGCGCAACCGCGCCACCGACCTGTTCGAGGATATCGTCCTGACCGTCTCGACCGACGGTCTCTACTCCTCCTTCTACCCGATGCGCCTGTACGACCCGCTGCGCGACCGCAACCAGCTCCTCGTCGACCTCGGGGCCAGGTTCTGGATCGACCGCATCCGCCTGCTCAGCGCCCAGGACGCCCTCACCGCCTACCAGCTGCGCGTCTCCGACGGCTCGCTCGACCCCAACGGCAACCGCGTCTGGGAGGATTTCGAGGAGCGCCACAACAGGGAGGCCTTCCTGCAGCTCGAGGAGCGCTTCCCGCCGCGGGAGGTGCGGCTGATCGAGCTGCGCCGTCTCGAGCTCTCCGGGGCGCGCTCCGAGATCAACCGCAGCCTCAGCGAGCTGCAGGCGTACGGCGAGGGGTCCGTCTCCGAGGTCGTGCTGGAGTCCCCCATCGTAAAGCTGGGCACCTCGCGCATCTTCACAGGGGTCTCCTGGGACGGGGATGCGCCGGAGGGCACCCGGCTCGAGGTGCGCAGCCGCAGCGGCGACGACCTGCTGGTGGTCAACAGGTACTACGACCTGTTCGGGCGCGAGATCAGCGAGCAGCAGTGGGAGGAAACCTCCGAGCGCAACCGGGGGTTCACGACCGCGGAGGAGTTCACCGGCGAGGGCTGGAGCGCCTGGAGCGAGCCCTACCGCGAGCAGGGGGAGCCGTTCCGGTCTCCCAGCCCGCGGCGCATGCTGATGCTGCAGGCGCGCCTGTCGACCGCCGATCCGCTGCGGGCCGCGAGCATACGGGGCATCGAGCTGGGGCTGGAGGCGCCGCTCGTCGAGCAGACCTTCGCCGAGATCTGGCCGAACCAGGGGGTGCGCCCCGGAAGGGAGGAGGAGTTCGCCATCTGGATGCGGCCCGAGTTCCAGAGCGGCGATTCCGGGTTCGACCGCATGCGCCTGCGCTCCTCCTCGGCGGCCCCGATCGAGCTGGTGTCGCTGCGGTCCGGGAACGAGGCGCAGCTGCGCGGCGGCCGCGGCAGGAGCCTGTGGCCCGGCGCCGCCCGCGTCGAGGCCCTGGAGGAAGGCGGGGTGGTCGTCGAGCTGCCGCGAAGGGTTTCGGGCGGCGCCCTGCTCTACAAGGCCGGGATTCGGACGAAGGTGTTTCTGAGCGGGACGACGTTCACCGTGGAGCTGCTCAACTCGGAGCGCCCCGGGGTGGTGCAGGCATTCACCGAAGGGGACGCGGTCGGCGAGGTGCGCAGCGAGTCGATGGTGGTGGTCGCCGACGTCGAGGACGCTCCCATCCTCGAGCAGGTGCGGGCCGAGCCGGCCCTGTTCACGCCGAACGGCGACGGCGTCAACGAGACCACCCGGATCCGCTTCTCGGTGTTCCGCGTCAAGGGGG
>JAPOZF010000251.1 GCA_026706165.1 Gemmatimonadota bacterium | reverse complement strand
GATCGAGCGCGCCCTGCGACCAGGGCAGCAGCTCCTGAAGCTGCTCTATGGACGGCAGGGGCAGGGGTGGCGGATTCCCGTCAACCGGGAAATCCGACAAGGCTTGGGAGCCGGGTTCAGTCACTGGATGTGCTCCTGATCGGGATGCGAAAGAACGAATGACGGCATGGTTCCGGTGTCACTCGGAGTGCTTGACTTCGTAGTAGAGTTCCCTGATCTCCCCTGTCAGGAAGCCGGGTTCCTCAAGTTCGCGCTGGATGCAGAAATGGAATTCGAGGTCGATCTCGTCGTCGTCGAATTTCCAGAAGCGTTCCGGGTCGCGAGACTGGTGGTGGGCAGCGGCGGCAAGAAAGGTTGCGAGGGCCGCGGTTCCCGGCTCAAGGAGGATATGCAGGGCCTGCGCCCAGGATCGGTCCGGGATTTTCAGGACCGACCTGCGGACGGGATCGAGAGCAGCGAGCAGTCGGCGCCAATCGGGGGTTCCGTCGCGGGTTCGCGCCATGGCGGAGCGCAGGTCCGGCGGGGCCACCTTGGAGAGCTCGTCCAGGGTTGGCAGCTTGTGCAGGAGGCTGTCCCCGGGCGGCGCGCGCAATGCCTGGTCTTCAAGCGCCCGCAGGACGTCAGGGTCGGTGTCGTCGCGGAGGGATGCAGCGGGGGACAAGTGCTCGTCGACGAGCTCGCGGCGAAGGCTGCCCGGCGAATGGACCTCGGTTCTGATGCAGTCGAGGAGCGCGTTTTCGGCCGTTTCAGTTGGGGCCTGGCCGGGCAAGAGCGGATTGCCCGGCACGTAATAGTCGTCGTAGATGGCGATCAGGGTGCCGGCAGCAGCAGCGCCGTGCGGGCCAAGGACATGCATCGCCCGGGCCCACAACTCGGTCGGGACGCCGAGTTCGTCGACGCAGGCAGAGCGAGCGGCTCGCAGGTACCGGTCAAGGTCGATGTCGCCGTCCGGGTGGTACGCAAGCCGGGACCGGATGCGCGGATCGGCCGCTTTCAGAAGCTCGTCGAGAGGCGGCAGCAGGGTTGGGTTGATGGCGGCACCTGGGGGAGCCGCTATAGCCGCGTTCACGAGAACGCGGTCGATTTCCCTTTCCAGGTCGTGAGCGCTTGAACGGATTGAAAGCGGATGTCGATGTTCTTCGTGGATGTAGTCCCAGTCGAGGTGGTCTTCGAGCTCTACCAGGAGGTTGGCCTCCGGGTCGGGAAAGGCAGCGAGGCCGCGCATGGGCATCGCATAGAGGACGGCTCCGGCCGCCTGGCGTTTCCCGAAAGCCTCGCAGAAGCGGTGCCAGGTGTCCGGGGAGATTCCGATCCCCTTCGCTAGTTCGGGGATTTCCTGGGCTATTGCGTCCCATCCCCATGGGTGGGTGAGGACCTTGTCCGGAGGGGCGCACACGGAATCGGGCAGCAGTTCGAGGGCCTGGTCGGCATGCGGCCCGGGCTGAAGAAGGTCGAGCTCGTCGAGAGGGTCTCCGCGGACCGCTCGAACCTCCATCTCGACGGCGCGGGGCAGATCGAGAGCGCCGGCGGCGGCCATGCGGAGGGAGCCGCGGAAGAAGTCGATATGGAAGTCGTAGCCTCCTTCTCCCGCTGCCATATGCCGGTGGGATGCAAGGCACCAGACCGCTGCCGCTGCATGCTCGCCGATAGCTGCGCAGCCGTCGCGCCATTCCGGCTCGAAGAGGTAGTGCTGGGCGCATGCCTCGTCCCTTGCGTCGTGGATGAGAAGAAGCCACGAGGGATGCAGGTGATCGAGATAGGCGGGCAGACTGCGGACGTGCTTGTCGTCGAGAAGGATGCCGCGGGTAATCTGGCGTTCCGCCCTGCAGAGCGTGTGCAAGTCGTCGAGCGAGGGAAGCGACACGGCGGGATTGGGAGACGGTGCGGGGTTTCGCACGATTTCGAGCTGCGAAAGCACGTCGCGCAGAGCGCGGTTCAGATGCAGCTTGCCGGTCATTGCGCGGCGACTCATGCCACGCAGGGATTCATCGGGATTGGAGATTGCTGCCAGGTAGTAGCGTGCGGCTACAACAAGAACGGCCACGGCGGCGCCGTGGCGGCCCATGCGGCGGCAGGCTTCTTTCCAGGCTTCGTCCGAAAGCTGAAGCTCCCTGGCAACACGCCAGCGGGCCACGCCTATGACGGCAGGCCATCCGGTGGATGCAAGGGACGGGTGCCAGTACCGATCGACATCCTGGATGACGGAGTGAATCGATTCGAGCGAAGGTAACGGAAGTTGGGGCGCGAGAGCTTTGGAGGGACTGCTCTCGGCCGCGAGCGCCTGAAGAACAACGTCGGCGCGTTGCCGGAGCCTGAGCGAGCCCTGTGCAGTCGCCGAGATCATATCCTGGAACGACTGGACGACCGGTTTGCGGAGAAGGTCCAGGGCGTACGCGGCAGCCGTTATCACGACCGCTGCCGAGGCGGCCTCTGTTCCGACGGTTTTCTCTGCCTGCGCCCGGAGAGCATGCAGCGTCGGTTCCTTGTGTCGGAGCAGCGTGTCGAGTTCGCTCGCGAGGCGTTCGGCGGCCGTGGCCAAGTCCTGCCAGCCGGCCGGAACGAGGACCGGCTGGGAAATCGTCATGAACTGGATGGCTGCGAGAAGGGAACGCAGGGTTTCAAGGTCGGGAAGAACCTGCTCGGGGGTGCTCTGGCGGTCTGCGGTCATGTCGGTCTCCGACTGGGGAAAGCCGGAAGGATAGGTAGATTCGGCGCGGGCTCCGGTTGTGGGCATCGCGGGGGAAGCCTGGCGGATCCGTGCGGCCGGGAAGGTTTTCGTCGGCGCCGAAGCAGCCGGCGAAGGAGCGGAGGGGCAGGTAGCCTGATACGCCGCAGAAGACCGCTCGAAACGGTCGATCACGCCCCACAGCGAGAGCGCGAGATTGAGCTCGCCGTCTTCGGCAGCCTTGCTCATGCCGTTCAGATAGGCAGGGGCCGGCTTGTCAAGCTCGCCGGCATCATGGCGGGATGCGGTGACGATCATGGCGAGGACAGCGCCGGCGGGCGTCATGGCCACGCAGGCTCTTTCCCAGGCTTTGTCGGACACGCCCAGCTGACTGCGGGCGCCGGTGATCGGCTCGTGAAGGTCGGCCAGGCGAACAGGCCGGTCCGCAGGAAGGTGCCGGGCGATGCTGGGGCTCAGGGATTCCAGCAGAAGCCATTCGGGCGGAGGCTTGCCGGCGCGGCGACTACAATCCCCCCTTTCCGGCCCAAGGCGGGCGGCGGACTGCTGTGATAGTTGCCTGGGAGGCGCGGTCGAGGCGTCCGCCGCTACAGGAATTTCAATTTCAGACTCATTTGTAATTGTAATTGGTTGCATCGGATTCTTGCCGGTTAGGCGGCAACTTTTCGCCGGTTTACCGGCAAGAATTGGAGAGATTCCGGAACCCTCGCGCGGCGTCGACGAGGACGGGGACCGTGGGGCGAGCGCCACGATCAGGTCGGCCTCGATCGCCTCCGCTTCTTCGACCAATTCGCCAAGTGCGGACGAAGGGAGACTGGGGAGACCTCTCCGGGGCCAAAGAGCTTCGATGCGGGACTGAAGGCCGAGGGCGGCTGGGTCGTCGGGCGACAGGGTGGCGTGCTGAAATGCCTGTTCGAGGGTTTCCCTGTGG
>JAPOZF010000004.1:2055-3616 GCA_026706165.1 Gemmatimonadota bacterium | reverse complement strand
TCTCGTCCGTGCGCAATACCTCATTCCCTACATTCCTTTCGGTTTCTCCCCTGTTCTCAGGTGAAATTCCCATCAGCCCGGACTCTCGGTCAAGGCGGGTGAAGAAGGCGCGTCAGGCGGGGAAAAACCGGAGCGTCCTCCCCCATTGATGTAGGCCCGTCGAGCATGAGCACGTGCACGTGGGGTTCAGGGAGGAACCGAACCGTTGGACGAAGGTCACCGAGCCCCAACGCGCGCGGTCACACGGCCCAGGGCCCGCCTGACGTCGATACCAGCCGCCCACCACGCGCAGAAACACCGCCAGTACGACCGAGACCCACTCGCAGTCGTGGGCGAGCGGTGCGGTAGCGAATCTCGTACGGAATGCTGAGCACCCAATGGCGCACCGACACCCGGAGCAGAACGTCCTCGACCAGGTCCTGATCCTCGAGTACGGCTGTGCCCTCGTCTTCGCCCTGGCCGGCGCCTCCGGGCGGCGAGCGGTCTGATCATGGTGGCCTGGTTCGGACCGGGACCGGACAGGGGCGGCGCCATGAAGCCCAGTCATCAGGATCGTGCCCGATCGGGGCGCAGGGTCCTGGTCACGGGCGGATTCGCCCACGCCGTTCACGACGGCTTCACCGACTGCATCTATGTGCTGCTGCCTCTCTGGGCGGCCGCCTTCGCCCTGACCCACGCCGAGGTAGGGGCCCTGAAGATGGTCATGGCGGGCTCCCTGGCCTTGACCCAGGTGCCGGCGGGCTTCCTTGCGTAGCGCTACGGAGAGCGGGGGGTGCTGGCCGCGGGCACGGCCCTGGCGGGGCTCGCCTTCATGCTGCTGGGATGGGCGGGGGGCTTCCTGAGTCTCGCCGCCTTCCTGGTCGTGTCAGGCACGGGCTGCGGCACCCAGCACCCCCTGGTCTCCTCCATCATCTCCCGGGCCTATCCGGGGGCGGGGCGGCGGGCGGCCCTGGGCACCTACAACTTCACCGGGGATCTGGGCAAGGTAGTGGCTCCGGCGGCGGTGGCGGCGGGGGCGGCTGCGTACGGCTGGCAGGCGAGCGCCGCGGCGTACGGGGTCTTCACCGTCTGTGCCGCGGCCGCCGTGGGGGCGCTGCTGCCGGGGGCGCCGCCCGCCCCACCGGAGGCCCCGGTGCCCAATGCACGGAAGGAGGAAGGAAAAGGCTGGGGTATCGCCGACCGCGGCGGCTTTGCCATCCTTGCCGTCATCGGCATGATCGACACCGGGGCCCGTCTCTCCTTCCTCACCTTCCTGCCCTTCCTGCTGGGGGAGAAGGGAGCCTCGGTTCCGATGATCGGCCTGGCCCTGGCCCTCGTCTTCGCCGGGGGGGCCGCCGGCAAGCTGGTCTGCGGCCATGTCGCCGAGCGGCTTGGGATCCTGCGCACCGTGGTCCTCACGGAGGCCGCCACCACGGCCCTCATCGTGTCCGCAATCCTCCTGCCCCTGGACCTGACGCTGGCGGTTCTGCCCCTGCTCGGGGTGGCGCTCAACGGCACTTCCTCCGTCCTCTACGGGACGATCGGCGACTTCGTCGAAGGCGACCGCCAGGCGCGGGCCTAC
>JAPOZF010000004.1:0-2012 GCA_026706165.1 Gemmatimonadota bacterium | reverse complement strand
CGCCAGGCGCGGGCCTACGGACTGTTCTACACCCTGGGGATCGGCGCCGGCGCCATGTCCTCCTGGGCTTTCGGCGCGGTCAGCGACCAGTGGGGGGTGGCCACGGCCCTGGCGGTGATCGCCGGGTACGTGCTGGCCGTGCTGCCCATGTGCGGGGTGCTGAGACCCCGCCTGCAGTGAGGGACCGGGCTCTGGTGGCTCGGGGGGAGTTGACCCGGTTTCGTTGACACTTCATTTCCTGGATGCACCTTTTTCGACCCTCGATGTCCCAACATCCAAGGCGACCCCATGACCATCTCCCGACAGTACACCTCCGTCCCCTTCGCCTCGGGCGTCGTCGGAAGCCTCCCCCGACCCCTCATGGTGCGGGACATGCTTCCCGACGTCCCCGGCGTCGAGTCCGCGAAGGCCGCCGCGTCACCGCGCATGGACGCCGCGGTCCGCTACGCCATCGCCATCCAGGAGCAGGCCGGGCTCGACCTCGTCAGCGACGGCGAGTGGCGCAGGCACGCCTACACCCACATCGTCGCCGATATCGCCGCCGGCTTCTCCGCCGACCTCCGCGAGGAGCCCCATCGCTGGGGCATCTCCATCACCGAGCCCATGGAGGTCGTCAACCCCGGCCTCATCGCCCGGGAAGCCCGGTTTCTCGTCGACGCCACCGACCGCTTCACCAAGGTCTGCGTACCCTCTCCCTACCTGCTCGGCGTCCGCCTGTGGGAGGAAGCCGTCTCCTCGAGGGCCTACCCGACCCGCGACCAGTTCATCGACGCCCTCGTCCCCATCCTCCACGACGAGCTCGTCGCCCTCCGGGACACCGGCGTCACGGTCGTTCAGATCGACGAGCCGCACCTGTGCGTCCTCGTCGACCCCGCCTACCGCGACTCCTTTGACGACCCCCGCTACGAGATGGACCTCGCCGCCGAAAAGATCAACGAGATACTCGACGGCATCGACGGCGTCCAGACCGCCCTCCACCTCTGCCGCCGCAACTGGGGCAGGCAGGGCTGGGGAGCCGAGGGCGGGTACGAGCCCATCGTCGAGACCATGAAGAAGATCGACGTCGACCAGTACGTCATGGAGTTCAGCATCCCCGTCGCCGGCGATGTCGCCATCCTCAGGGAGCTCCCCGAAGACAAGCTCATCGGCCTCGGCGCCGTCGAGTGCCGCTTCGAAAAGATCGACACCACCGAGGAGATCGTCGCCCGCGTAGAAGAGGCCATCAGGCACGTCGACCCGGCACGCCTCAGCCTCAACCCCGACTGCGGCTTTTCCCCCGGCCTCGCCGCCAGCATGCCCCTCGAAGAACCCTACCTCAAACTCAAGAACGAAGCCGAAGCCTCCCGCCGCCTCCGTGAAAAGTACGGATGACCGCTACTTCCCCGGATGCGGCGGCGGCAGGGACTCGTCCCATATCCGCCGCCAGAACCAGCCGAATGTCATGACGTCCGGGCCGCCTCCGACGCGACGGTTCGGCACCGCCTTGACCCGACCCTCCCGCAGCACCCCGACCACGAAGCGGAACACGAACGCCGGCTCGAACCCCATGCGCAGGTCGGCCATCTGGATCTCGCTGCCGACAAGGCGCACCTCGAAAAATCCTTTCGTTGCCCGCTTCAAGTCGGCGACCGCCTCGTCCCCGGAGATCGGTCCGAGCAGTCTCCGGTCGTCGGGATAGCGGGCGAAGCGGACGCGCTCCGCGTCGTCGAAGAGGGAGTAGTAGCCGATGCGGTAGCCGCGGCTGTCCATCGCCACTACCCGCCACAGCAGGATGTTGAACGGCGTGGCTCCCGAGGTGAAGGATCCCGCGCCGGGATCCCCCCGCAGGGTTTCGCGCACGACCCCGTCGACGTGAAGCTTGGCCGCTATGCTGAGGAGGAGGTAGCCGGTGCTCAGCAGCAGACCCATGCGGTTCCGGCGCCTCCCCTTTTCACCGCCGGACGCCATCGCGGCGATCACGCCGACGAGCAGGGGCAGGGTGAAGAGGGGATCGATGATGAACAGGGTCGACC
>JAPOZF010000269.1:1323-3621 GCA_026706165.1 Gemmatimonadota bacterium | reverse complement strand
CGAGGTTGCCGTAGAGGTCGTAGAAGTAGTCCCCTTCCTGGCCGGGTGCGACGTAGCGCAGGTAGCTGTCGATCCCCCAGTTGGTGTACTGCCACTGGCGGCGGCCGTACTCGGCGAACTGGGTCGGCGGCATGTACCACCGGTGAACGGCCGGATCGAGAGTCCCGGCGTATATCGGCACCCCGGCGGACCGGAAGAACAGCTCCTCCCCGAGGCGGGAACCGAGGCGGTTGCCGTACTCGACGGCGACCAGCGGGGCTCCCGCCAGATGGAGCAGCACCGCTCCCGCCAACCACGCCGCTGTCTTCGCCCGCATCTCCTTCACCTCTACTGTCCCGCGTACACGGTGATGAAGCCGGTCGATTCGGTTGCCCCGGCGCTCGCTTTCTCGAACTCTCCGGCGGCGCGGTCGGCGAGCTGAACTCTCTCGGTGAAGAACTGCGCCAGCCGGAACCCGACCTGGGTCGTCAACCGGTACCCCAGGTACTCCGAGGCGTTGGTCAGCTGGACGGCGCCGATGAGCGAGCGCAGGTCTCCGGTCTCGCCCACGGCCCCGAGCTCGAGCATCTCTTCCTCGTCGGCGAGCCGCTCGCTGAACTGGGCCAGTTCCAGCCCCAGGGTCAGCGAGCTCCGCGCCAGCACCGGGAACTGGGTGACAAGCGTCGCGATCCCCGTCCATTGCTCCTGGCTCTTCGCGGCTTTCACGAAGGCGTCGCGCCTGAGGAACTCGCTCTTGACCTTGGGCTGCACCGTCAGGCTTCCCAGGGTCCAGCGGTAGTCCGCCTTGTTGACCAGGCCGAAGAGGACGGGTGAGGCGCGCAGCGGTCTGCCGGCCGGATCCCTTGGATCCCCGGACCTGTTATGGTACAACTCGTACTTGAGCTTGTTGACGAGGCGCAGGTTCGGCACCGCGGTGTAGTCGAGGCCGAGCCAGGCGGTGTTGACCCAGGTGTCCTGGGCGGGGAGCACGTCCGGGACCAGGGGCGGGTACCCGGCCCTGCGGAACGGGGAGACGTCGCGGCGGTCGTCGGCGATCGCGTCCTGCGCCAGCTTGAACATGTCGAGGAGGCGGACGCGTCCGAGGTTGGGGTAGTCCCTCTCGAAGGTGGCGATCGCGTAGGTCGTCCGGTTGCGGTGGTCGTCGGAGATCATGCGCTCGTCGAGCCTGCCAAGGGTAATGCGGGCTTCGGGGGTCGCCTGCATGCCGCCGAAGAGGTTGAGGCCCCTGCGGTCCTGCCTGTACGGGTAGTCGGGCAGCTCGTCGTTCTCGAAGCGGTCGACCCAGCCGTTGTTGTTCAGGTCGATTCCGAACAGGAACTCCGGCCGCTCGACGTCGTGCCTGAGAAACGGCTCCTCGTAGTCGGGAACGGTGTTCGAAACCGCGTTGTTGTCGTTCTGGTTGAAGTCGCTGATGAAGTCGTTGTTCTCGTCCCAGCCCGGGAAGACGTTGGTGTCGCTGAACCGCGAACCGGATCTAACCCAGTCGGGGATGTCGTCCTGATCGTCGTTGTCGTCGACGAACTCGTAGGCGTGAATCGGCAGGTTGTCGTACTGGATGTTTCCCTCGGTATCGACGACGAAGCTCTGGGTGGAGTAGTCGTCGTCGATGGCGTACCCCTCCCCGTACAGGAAGAACGGGTACTCCTCCTTCGACACGGTCAGGTAGCGGGCGTCGGCGGTCCGGCGCGAGATCTCGTGGCCCTCGTTGGCGCTGAACAGGGTGGCGTTCGGGTACTGCGAGTAGCGGAAGCTGCGGTCCCATTCCCCGTAGAAATCCACTCCCCAGAGGTCGACTCCCTCGATCGTCGCTCCGGCCACGAGGTTGGCGGTCGGCAGGCCGTACTCGAACACGACCTTGCGGATGTTCGAGATGTCGGTGACGTTGCCGCCCGCCCGCGCCACCGGCAGCAGCGCCAGCCCGGCCTCGACGATCTCGACCGTTATCGGAGGAGAGGGAACTCCCGCAAAGGTCCGGCTGAGATAGGTGCGCGCCCTGCCGGGCTGCTTGTTCGACCAGATCTCGACCTTGTAATCGTTGGCGAGCACGTAACCGAACTCGACCGAGACGATGTGGGTCTCGTCGAGGCCGGACTCCGCCGGAAGCTGGAACCCGGGATCGTTGAAGTCGTAGTTCAGGATGATCGGCTCGTCGCCGCCGGCGGTCCGGAACCCCTCGCGCTCGAAACCTCCGAGCACCAGGGGCCACTCGGTTCCCGGACGCACGACGTCCGCAAGGGTCCACACCCGTTCCTGTCCGGTCTCGAAATCCCGGGTGGTGATGCGCACGTCGTCCTCGAA
>JAPOZF010000269.1:254-1313 GCA_026706165.1 Gemmatimonadota bacterium | reverse complement strand
TCGCCGGCGACGCCGTCGGCGGGCGAATCGTCGCTGAGGACGACGGCGATCGCCGTCAGCGGGGTCCTGCTCTGGCCCGAGGTCAGGTTGCCGGCCACGAGGTCTCCGGCGAACAGCTCCAGGGCCGAGTTGGAGTTGCGGGCGTCGACGAAGGTGCCGCCGACGGTGATGCGATCGCCGAGCACGACCTCGGCCCGTCCCCCGAACATGCTGGTGGAGTTCGTGTGGCGGTCCGCCTGGGGCTGGGCGAGGATGATCGGGTTGCTGATGCGGGATCCGAGGATCGTCGCCGCGTACCGGTTCCCGGTGAAATCGACCTGGACGCCGTCGAAGGCGGCCTTGGAAAAAGTCAGGGGAGTCAGCGTCGTGCGGATCTGGCTGCCTACCGTCACCGAGTAGGTCCGGTCGCCCTGCTTGTCCCTGGCGATCGTCGCGTTGCTGAACCAGCCGGCGAACTTGTCCCCCTTGAAGACGCTGCTGCCGTCGGAGAGGGGCTGCTCCTGGCGCCAGTCGTAGACGAGGAAGCCGTGGCTGACGAGGTCGCCGAAATAGTCGTAGAAGTAATCCCCTTCGACCGCGGTGTTGACGTAGCGCTGGTAATGCCGGCGCCCGTAGTTCGAGTACTGCGTCTGGAGCCACCGGTACTCGTTGTAGAGCTCTTCCGGGATGTACCAGCGCCTCACCGTCGGATCGAGGGGCCCGAACATCACCCCGTGTCCGCGGGGCTCGAAGCCTACCTCGCCTCCCCGCTGCACCTGGCGCCGGGAGCCGAGCTCCCCGGTTTCTCCGAACCCGGGTGCGAGCGGCAGCAGCAGGGCGCAGGCGGCCGCCAGGGCCTGGATTACCCGGGGCGCGCCCGCGTTTCCGCCGGGACCGGGCATCAGTAGGCGACCCCCACGGTACCGACCCCTTTCACGGCCCCGGTCGAGGCGTCGAGGGAGACGGCGAAGATGTAGTTGCCCGGCGGCACCGGTTTCCCGGCGTCGTTCAGGCCGTTCCACCGGCGCGCGTAGCGGCCGCTCGGGTCCTCGCCGTCGTACAGGCTCGCCATCCTCCGTC
>JAPOZF010000269.1:0-215 GCA_026706165.1 Gemmatimonadota bacterium | reverse complement strand
GAGAGGTCGAACACCTCGACCCGCACCCGCCTGGGCTCGGCGATGTTGGTGATGTCGTAGAGGATCAGGGCGCCGTCGTTGACCCCGTCCCGGTTCGGCGTCAGCACCGCGGGAACCGCTTCGACGTTGACGAGGAGTTCGCGGGTTATCGGCACGGATACCGACAGGTTCCCCGGGCTGAGGCTGCACACGGGCTGCGAGTCGGGATCCTCGAG